>JAXHNL010000001.1:0-145481 GCA_034520565.1 Halodesulfurarchaeum sp. | reverse complement strand
ACGATCGGCTTCCCTACCCCGAGCACAACGCCTCGCCACGTATCACGATGGGCGCTGGGATGATGAAGCAGTCACTCGGGCTGCCGGCTGCGAACTACCGCATTCGCCCGGACACCCGAGCGCACCTCCTGCACTATCCCCAGAAGGGGATGGTCAAGACCCAGACCACCGAGCAGATCGGCTACGACGACCGCCCGGCCGGGCAGAACTTCGTCGTCGCGGTCATGTCCTACGAGGGGTTCAACATCGAGGACGCCCTGGTCATGAACAAGGGCTCGGTCGAACGTGGCCTCGCACGGTCCCATTTCTTCCGGACCTACGAGGGCGAGGAGCGCCGCTATCCGGGCGGTCAGGAGGACCGGTTCGAGATCCCCGACACGGATGTACGCGGATCCCGCGGCGAGGACGCCTACACCCACCTCGACGAGGACGGGCTCGTCAACCCGGAGACGGTCGTCGACGAGAACAGCGTCCTTCTCGGGAAGACCTCGCCGCCACGGTTCCTCGAAGAACCGGACGACATGGGCGGGCTCTCCCCGCAGAAGCGCCGGGAGACTTCAGTCACCATGCGTTCTGGCGAAGACGGCGTCGTGGACACGGTCACGCTCATGGAGGGCGAGGACGGCTCGAAACTCGCGAAGGTTTCGGTGCGTGACGAACGGATCCCCGAACTCGGGGACAAGTTCGCGTCCCGCCACGGCCAGAAGGGGGTCGTCGGCCACCTCGCCCCACAGCAGGACATGCCCTTCACCGAACAGGGCGTCGTGCCGGACCTCGTCTTGAATCCACACGCGCTCCCGTCGCGGATGACGGTCGGCCACGTGCTGGAGATGCTCGGCGGCAAGGTCGGCTCGCTCGAGGGGCGACGCGTCGACGGCACGCCCTTCACCGGCGAGGACGAGAGCGAACTCCGCGAATCCCTCGAGGAACACGGCTTCAAGTCCTCGGGGAAGGAGGTCCTGTACTCGGGAATCACCGGGGAGAAGATCGAGGCCGAGATCTTCGTCGGCACCATCTACTACCACAAACTCTACCACATGGTGTCGAACAAGATCCACGCCCGGTCGAAGGGACCGGTGCAGGTGCTCACCCGCCAGCCGACGGAAGGCCGAGCCCGCGAGGGTGGCCTGCGTCTCGGTGAGATGGAGCGGGACACGGTCATCGGCCACGGGGCCGCGATGGTGCTCAAAGAGCGCCTCGTGGATTCCTCCGACAAGGAGTACATCCACATCTGTGGGAACTGTGGCATGGCCGCCGTGGAGAACGTCAACGAACGTCGCGTCTACTGTCCGAACTGTGGAGAGGAGACAGACGTTCACGAGATCGAGATGAGTTACGCCTTCAAACTCCTGCTCGACGAAATGAAGGCGCTTGGAATCGCCCCCCGCCTCGAACTGGAGGACGCCGTATAAATGTCAACTGGACAGAGCCCCAAGTCGATCGGTACGATCAGCTTCGGGCTGATGGACCCGGAGGAGTATCGCGACATGAGCGCAACGAAGGTCATCACGGCCGACACCTACGACGACGACGGGTTCCCCATCGACATGGGTCTGATGGACCCGCGGCTGGGCGTGATCGACCCTGGACTCGAGTGTAAGACCTGCGGCCAACGCTCGGGCTCCTGCAACGGTCACTTCGGTCACATCGAACTCGCCGCGCCCGTCATCCACGTCGGCTTCTCCAAGCTCATCCGCCGCCTCCTTCGAGGCACCTGCCGGGAGTGCTCCCGGTTGCTGCTCGACGAGGAGGCCCGAGGCAAATATCAGGACGAACTCGAGCGCACCCGAAGCCTCGATCAGGACGTCGACGACGTGACCAAGGCGGCGATCCGGGAGGCCCGGAAAACGGATGTCTGCCCACACTGCGGGGAAAAGCAGTACGACATCAAACACGAGAAACCGACGACCTATTACGAAGTCCAGCAGGTCCTGGCCGAGGACTACTCCGAACGCATGGCGATGGCCATGCAACCAGACCCGGAGGACGAGGAGGACGAACCGATATCGCCGAACTATCTGGCCGACGACACCGGCATCGCCCTCGACCGGATCAACGAGATCATGTCCGGCGAGTTTCGGCCACGCAAAGAGGACCGGAAGGCCATCGAGCGTGCCCTTTCGACGGACCTCACGGTCGAGGACATGAACAAACTGATGCCCTCGGACATCCGGGACTGGTTCGAGGACATCCCCGACGAGGACCTCGACATCCTCGGCATCGACGCCGAGCACTCCCGCCCGGAGTGGATGATTCTCACGGTCCTGCCGGTGCCGCCGGTGACCGCACGGCCATCGATCACGCTCGACAACGGCCAGCGCTCCGAAGACGACCTGACCCACAAACTCGTCGACATCATTCGCATCAATCAGCGATTCATGGAGAATCGTGAGGCAGGGGCGCCACAGCTGATCATCGAGGACCTCTGGGAACTCCTCCAGTACCACGTCACGACGTTCATGGACAACGAGATCAGTGGGACGCCGCCGGCCCGACACCGCTCCGGTCGCCCACTTAAGACGCTCTCACAGCGTCTCAAGGGCAAGGAGGGTCGATTCCGCGGTTCGCTCTCGGGGAAGCGCGTGAACTTCTCCTCGCGAACCGTCATCAGTCCGGACCCGACGCTCTCGCTCAACGAGGTCGGTGTTCCGGACCGGGTCGCGACCGAAATGACCCAGACGATGGTCGTCAACGAGAACAACCTCGAACGGGCCCGCCGGTACGTGTCGAACGGTCCGGAAACCCACCCAGGAGCGAACTACGTGAAGCGGCCCGACGGCAGACGCGTCCGGGTCACCGAGAAAGTCTCGGAGGAACTCGCCGAGCGCGTCGAACCGGGCTGGGAGGTCCAGCGTCACCTCGTCGACGGGGACATCGTGATTTTCAATCGGCAGCCGTCGCTGCACCGGATGTCGATCATGGCCCACGAGGTCGTGGTGATGCCGTACAAGACGTTCCGGCTGAACACGACGGTCTGTCCGCCGTACAACGCCGACTTCGACGGCGACGAGATGAACATGCACGCCCTCCAGAACGAGGAGGCGCGTGCGGAGGCCCGCGTCCTCATGCGCGTGCAGGAGCAGATGTTGAGCCCGCGGTTCGGGGAGAACATCGTCGGTTCCATTCAGGACCACATCACTGCCACCTACCTGCTTACCAATAGCAACCCGACGTTCAACGAGACTCAGGCCCTCGACCTGCTCCGGCAGACGAGCATCGATCAGTTGCCCGACCCGGCCACCGAGGACGACGAGGGTCGGCCGGCCTGGACCGGTAGACAGCTCTTCAGCGAACTCCTTCCGGCCGGATTGAACCTCGAGTTCACCAGCTCGGCGGGCGACACGGTCGTCATCGAGGACGGCCAATTGCTCGACGGAACGATCGACGAGGACGCCATCGGTGCGTTCGGCGGCGAGGTCGTCGACACGGTCGCAAAGCAGTTCGGCAAGACTCGTGCCCGGATACTGATCAACGAGATTTCGTCACTTGCGATCCGCTCGATCATGCACTTCGGGTTCTCGATCGGGATCGACGACGAGACGATCCCCGAGGCTGCCGAGGAGCAGATCGACGAGGCGGTGACAAACGCCGAAGAGCGGGTCCAGGAACTCATCGATACCTACGACCGGGGCGAACTCGAGAGTCTTCCCGGGCGGACGATCGACGAGACCCTCGAGATGAAGATCATGCAGACCCTGGGCAAGGCGCGTGACTCCGCCGGTGACATCGCCGAGGAGCACTTCGACGACGAGAACCCGGCGGTCATTATGGCACGCTCCGGGGCACGGGGATCGATGCTGAACCTGACCCAGATGGCCGGTGCGGTCGGTCAGCAGGCGGTTCGGGGCGAGCGGATCAATCGTGGGTACGAGGACCGCACCCTCTCGCACTTCAAACCGAACGACCTCTCCGCGGACGCCCACGGGTTCGTGGAGAACTCGTATACGGGTGGGCTCACGCCCAAGGAGTTCTTCTTCCACGCGATGGGTGGTCGTGAAGGGCTGGTCGACACGGCGGTCCGGACCTCGAAGTCCGGCTACCTCCAGCGTCGGCTCATCAACGCGCTCTCCGAACTCGAGACCCAGTACGACGGCACCGTCCGGGACACGAGTGACACGATCGTCCAGTTCGAGTTCGGCGAGGACGGCACCAGCCCGGTCACCGTCTCATCGTCGGTCGATCACGAGATCGACGTCGACGAGATCGCCGACCGGGTCATCGACGCCGAGTTCGAGGACGAGGCCGAAAAGGCCGCCTTCCTCGGCGAACGCGACGAGGTAACGAACCTGTCTGAACACGGCGAGGCCTGGGAGGTGAACCAATGACGGCCGTCGACGACGACATCGAGGCGATCGTCGAGGACACCGAACTCACCCGACGGCTCAAAGACGACGTCTACGAGACGATCGAGAACCGGTCGGTCACCATCGAAGAGGTTCAGGAGATCGTCGACGCCGTCGAGGCACAGTACCTCGACAATCGGGTCGACCCGCTCGACCCGGTCGGGACGGTCTCGGCACAGTCGATCGGGGAACCCGGAACCCAGATGTCGGTGCCCGCCGACGAGCGGATTTTGATCCGTCGGCAGGGCGAAACGGCCGTGACCGAAATCGGGCCGCTCGTCGACGATCTGCTGGAAACCGGTGAAACCCGGGACCTAGACGGCCACGAAGTCTCGAAAGCGCCGGCTGATCTCTCGGTCCTCTCGCTTCGCGAGGATGAACGAAGCGAGTGGAAACCGGTCGAGGAGGTCAGTCGCCACGAGTCCCCGGACGAACTCTTGTGTTTCGAACTCGAATCGGGCAGAACGATTCGAGCGACGAAATCACACTCCTTTGTCACCCGCCAGGACAATGCGGTGGTTCCGGTGACCGGTGCAGCACTCGACGAAGGGGACTGGCTGCCGGTCGTCCGATCTATGGACGGTGGCGAGTCCGATTCGCTCGACCTGCGGTCGGTCCTGCCGGCAACTGAATACTGGTACACGTCCACGCTGACGGATGGGGGCGTGCAAACTGCCACGCCGGGCGGCCCGGACCAGCTTCGAAACAAGCGCGACGCGCTGAAGTCGGGCCGGCTTCAGGAGAACGCCGTCTATCCCGTCCAGGGGACGGTGGGACTGCCGGAGCGATTCCCGTTGGACCGTGAAACCGGCTTCTTCGTCGGTGCATTCCTCGCCGAGGGGAATCTGACCGACCATTACGTCTCCATTTCGAACGTCGATCCGGCTTTTCAGCGACGAATTCGCGCCTTCGCAGATCGGTTCGGCCTCTCGTACAACGAATACGACAACGAGAGCGGCTTCGCCGTGGGGCACGACATTCGGGTAAACGGGACGATCCTCGCAGATCTCTGCGAGGCGCTGTGTCTCGAAGACGGACAGAAAACCGTCCCCGATCAGGCCTTTGGCGCCGCTGGGGCGTTCGCACGTGGCTTGCTCCGGGGATACTTCAGCGGCGATGGAAACGTTGGGACGAATGCCATCAGAGCAAGTTCGCGGTCGCGGGAGTTGCTCGAAGGGATCGCCCTCCTTCTCTCCCGATTTGACATCTATGCCCGCTTTGGCACGCAAGGAGCGTCGACGACGCTTCGAATCCCGAAGAAGTACGTGCCCGCGTTCGAAGACCGGATCGGCATGGTTGGCGATCGCGGGACGGAACTGCACGAACTCGCGGCCGAGACGGACCCGACCGGTCCGGATGCCACGGATCAGATCCCCAATTTCGGCGATGCGCTGAAAACGACCGCGAGCGCTGCCGGGATTCCCGGCCGACAGATCAACGCGGCCCACCAGCGCCAGCGGATCGGCCGTAACCGTCTCGGGTCGCTCCTCGAGGACATCGAGGCGAACGTGGATGACCGTCCCCCGGAATTCGACGTTCTCGAGCGGGCCGTCGAAGGTGACGTCGTCTGGGAGCGAATCGAGTCCGTCGAGACCGTCGATCCGGAACACGAGTTCGTCTACGACGTTTCGGTCGCCGGACTGGAGACTTTCACGACCGCTCAGGGTGTCATTACGCACAACACGATGAACACCTTCCACTACGCGGGCGTCGCGGAGATCGACGTCACCCAGGGGCTTCCACGGCTCATCGAACTGGTGGACGCCCGGAAGGAACCGGACACGCCGATGATGACGGTTCATCTGGACGAGGAGTACGCCACGGACCGCGACCGCGCCCACGAGGTCGTCTGGCAGATCGAGGCGACGAAGATCCTCGCGCTGGGCGACATCTCGACGAACGTCGCGGACATGATCGTCCGCATCGACCTGAACGAGGACACCCTCCGCGAGCGGTGGCCGACCGCGACCAACACCGAGGAGGTCGTCGGCGAAATCGCGGACACGATCCGCGAGTCACTCGGCGTGGAGGTCAACCGACAGGGACTCGTGCTCGAGTTCGGTCCCGAACGGCCCAGTTACCGAGAACTCCTGCAGCTCGTCGAGGAGCTCCGGGAGATCGTGTTCAAGGGGATCGAGGAGATCTCCCGAGTCGTCATCCGGAAGGAGGAAGGCGAGGACGGCGAGGAGTTCGTCCTCTACACCGAGGGATCGGCGTTCAAGGACGTCCTCGACATCGAGGGCGTCGACGCCTCCCGGACGACCTGTAACAACATCCACGAGATTTTCGAGGTGCTCGGAGTCGAGGCAGCGAGAGAACGAATAATCGATGAGACGATGAGACACCCTGGAGGAGCAGGGGCTCGGCGACGTGAACATTCGCCACCTCATGCTCGTGGCCGACATCATGACCAACGACGGGACGATCCAGTCGATCGGCCGGCACGGCATCTCGGGCAACAAGAAGAGCGTGCTCGCCCGGGCGGCCTTCGAGGTGACGGTCAACCACCTGCTCGACGCGGCGGTCCACGGCGAAGTCGACGACCTCGACGGCGTCATCGAGAACGTCATCGTCGGCAAGCCGATCAAGCTCGGCACCGGCGACGTGGACCTCCGGATGCAGGCCCACCGTTCGGACTGAGATGTTGTCCCTCACAGACGAGGCACGCCGCTACATCGCGCTTTTCGAGGACGTAACGGGAGCGACGGCCGTCGATTGTGTCATCGACGAGGATCACGATCAGGTGCTTTTCGTCGTTACCGCCGGCGAGATGGGACAGGCGATCGGTCCCGACGGCCGTCGAGTCAAGCGGCTCGAGGAGCGAATCAACGAGGACGTCGAGCTGGTCGAAGACGCCCCGACGGCCGAGGGATTCGTCGCGAACGCGCTCGCGCCCGCGGCGGTTTACAACGTTACCATTTCGGAGAACGGCGACCTCGTCGCCTACGCCGAGGTTGATCGGGCCGATCACGGTGCGGCAATTGGGACGAACGGACAGAACATCGAGGCCGCAAAGAAGTTGGCTTCACGACATTTTGGCGTGGACGACATCCAGCTGACGTGAGCGGAATCGCCGTGCGGGATTGCCGGTCTTTCGTCCGAAGCCTCACGGAGGGGCCGGTATCGGTCTATTTTGCAAGGCACCTGTGCTTCGTCGATGGACCGTCTTTTCGGTCCAGCTTTTGCAAGCGGCGTGCAGGCCTCCCGCGCACACGGTGGGTGCGAAAGACGGAGTTTAAGTACGTGGGTAGGTAATTCCGGCGTATGTCGAACGGCAAGTACGCCGCCCGCAAACTCAAGCGAGACCGCCAGAACCATCGGTGGTCCGACTCCGAGTACGCGCGGCGGGAGCGGGGCCTTCGCACCCAGTCTGATCCACTGGAGGGTGCGCCCCAGGCCCGTGGCATCGTCCTCGAGAAAGTCGGCATCGAAGCCAAACAGCCCAACTCGGCGATCCGGAAGTGCGTTCGGGTCCAGTTGATCAAGAACGGCAAACAGGTGACGGCCTTCGCCCCAGGCGACGGCGCGATCTCCTTCATCGACGAGCACGACGAGGTCACCATCGCCGGCATCGGCGGTGCCAAGGGTGGCTCGATGGGCGACCTTTCCGGTGTCAACTACAAGGTCGAGAAGGTCAACGGCGTCTCGATGATCGAACTGGTCCGGGGCAACGCGGAGAAACCGGTGCGATAACATGGCCGAGGAAGAACCCGAGGCCGACGTCGAGGAAACGGAGTCCGATGCCGAGGCGGTCGAAGAGGAAGAAGCGGCCGTCGCCCAGTTGTTCGGTCGTTGGGACGTCACGGGCATCCAGTACACGGATCCGAGCACTCGTCGGTACATCACCGTGACACCGGTCGCCCACACGATGGGCCGCCACGCCGGCAAAGCAGTTCAAGAAGTCCGAGATCAGCGTGGTCGAGCGCCTCATCAACCGGCTGATGCAGACCGAGGAGAACACCGGCAAGAAGCAGCAAACGCCTCAGGATCGTCCGCGAGGCCTTCGAAATCGTTCACGAGCGGACTGGCGAGAACCCGGTGCAGGTCCTCGTCCGTGCGATCGAGAACGCCGCCCCTCGCGAGGAGACCGTTCGCCTGAAGTACGGCGGGATCTCGGTCCCGAAGGCCGTCGATACGGGCCCTCAGCGCCGGGTCGACCAGGCGCTGAAGTTCCTCGCGGAGGGCACCTACAGCGCCTCGTTCAAGACGCCCACCGACGTCGAGGAGGCACTCGCCCAGCAGCTCATCGGCGCGGCGGAGGGTGACGTGCAGCACCTACGCCGTCAACCAGAAAGAGGAGAAAGAGCGCGTCGCGGCCGCGGCTCGCTAAGTACTGCCGTTCGAACTCGGTTCTTTTTCGCTTTCATCAAGTGGGAGCCTGCACTGGGGCTCTATCGCAGTGGCCGTCTCACCCGGACAGTTCGGTCCCTGACGAATTAATATAGAACTGACAGGGGCTCTAGGTTGGTGCTGAATATAGAGCGTGGATCGCGCAGGATGAGACCTAACAGTTGGCCTCCCCATGCGATGCCCTCGTATTAATGGAATGGGCGCAAGTTCTTGAAACGCTTTACCATTGAGATCACAATTTCAGATAACTCTTAGCCTTCTTGTGAACCTCTTCAATGCGGATTTCATCGAGGGCGAAATCACCACTGGCCTCAAGTAGAGTTTCAGAATCTGTTTCGTTGCAATTGTGGTTGAATCGGTCATCCTCTGCAAGCCATTTCGCGGCCTCTTTTTCCAAGTTTTCGTCAATTCTCTGCTTTTCCTCCATCTTCTCCTTCAGACGGTAGAGTCGACTCATCGACATATATTGAAGGTCCCCCTCTAATTCAGCCACTTGTACATCGGACATTAGCTCCTCATACCTATCAATTATTTCCGAGGCAATCTCTCGTTTCTGCTCTATATTGTCGTCTGAATCAAAAGCAAGCCTGGATCTGGATTCGGTTGATGCTGATGAGCTAATGAATGGTTCACTTTCCATTGACAAATGGAATATCCCATTATGATGAAATGCCAATCCAATCGGAGTCATTGATTCGTCTACGACGATGTAGATCTCGTCAATTCCAAGGTCCGAAATTCGTTCAAGGACCTCAGAAAAATCAGTATTTGCTAATATTATCCCATTGTTCGGGACCGTGGAAATAATCCAATGATCTCCCTTGAAGTCATTGACTATAGATTGAATTTCCTCGTTGATTTCCATGTCTTAGCCAAACCATGGGATACTAATAAGCATTCTACAGGTCTATGACTGTCCAGATTGGCGCCTTGAATCAATTCTATTCGTCACAACATAGCCCAACGGGCTAACACTATTAACCATGCTCAGACGGGGAATTGTGATTTCTACTCCCAGGAGGATAAATCACACATTGGCTTCGATTTCCGAATTGATCGCCCGCAACTGCTCATCGAGATCCGATTCAATTTCCCCGAGGATGTCCCGGATACTCTGCGACGATTTCTCGATATTCGTCAGCTTTGTCCGGATATTCCGGAAGTCCTCCATCGTCCGCTCAGCCGCCTTCACTTTGGACTGAATCTCGGAGACATCGATATCCTCACCAGTCGGCGTCAGCTCCTCGAGAAGCCGCATCCGCGACCATCGATAGGCAACCTTCAGCAACTCATCCGCAGACTCCGCCTCATCTCCTTCGCTTAACGCCACCACGAGATATTCTCCATCGTATTCGTTGAACCAGCCCACCTTGTTCGGTAACTGGTCGATGGACCGTGCTACGAAGAGACCATAATCCGCCTCTCGATTCCGGATTGCCTCCTTCATCTCCGACTCGATGTCAGGGAGGTTGTAGGACATGTTCTTCGCCTCGACGGCTATTCGACCCTTAGGCCGACCCAGGTCGACCACGAAATCACCCTTCTTGCTTGACTCGAGTTCGCCGTGTTCCTCTCCCGTGAACGTAAGTTTGTCCCCGTGGATTTTGGCGACTTCGCCGAGTAGGTCCTCCAGTTCTTCCTCGAATTTTCCGCCTTTGAGTGGCGTCTTCTCGACCATCCCCTCCCGGACCTCCTCCCCGAAGATGTTCTTCTCCAATTCGTCGAATTCGTCAGAGATCGCTTTCTTGAGTCGGTACATCGGCGAGTCTGGCTCATTCGGATTCAACAGCTCGTCCACGAGCCGGCCATCTTCACCTATCTGACCCTCGAGGTACTCCCGTATATGGCCTTCTTCCCCGAATGTGTCCTCGAACTTTCCCTCCAAGTTATACTGTAGTTCTGAGAACCGCCGTTCGACGTAATCGATCTCTCCGGCAGTCTGACTAGCTCGAAGGGCGACAACACCCATCGCGAGCATACTCCGGACCTCTGCCTCACGGCCCTCGGGTTCGACATCCTGGAGATACCGGAAGACGTCGGAGTCCTCGATGGTGAGGTTCTGGATCTCTACGCATCCTTCATCCTCGTTGAGTTGTATAGTACCTGCCATATATAGTAGGACACACTGAAGCGAGTGCAATCAATGTGTTGGCTAATCGGAGACATTAAATGTCGAATTCAGCAATTTGCGGCGCATGATCAACTGATCTAGAGTCCACTAGGATCGTAGTAGCACTCATCCGCTCCGAGGGATGATGAGTGGTAATACCCAAATCTATTGTCAAATTCCAAATGGATTTTCAACTATGCTGAATATAGACTTTGTATGCAGCAGTTCAACCAAGCTAATCTGAGCGGTCATCTGTTCGTCCGGCGTTTGGATTCCAAACGAGTACGTGCCTGGTGGGCACTACCTGAGTCGAAAACTCGACGTGCGTGTCCTCGGCAAAGTCCCGGTCCGGTTTAACTATCAGGCCTGAATCCAGGCGGTGAATCATCCCAGCAATTCCGGGCGACCGACGAATCAGCTGTTAGTAGAGTCCGTTTTCGCTGCTTCGATTCGGTTTTGGCAATCGTCACACCGGTTTCGGATGTTCGCACGGTTGCGTTCCGGATTGATGCTGCCCAACTCGTGGGTGTCTTCGTAGTTCATTGGCGAGTCGTGGGTCATTCCTCTGCGTTCGAGTTCGTCCGCCAGATCATCATGTCGGGCCTGTAGCTTCGATGTATCGAGTTGCTGTCGCTCGGCATGCCCACGGACGATCGCCTCACCATGTGGGTGGTTCCGGAGCGTCCCGACCGCCTGGTGCATTTCGGTGTGTTCGCCAAGCAAATGCTGGTCACAGAGCAGCTGAGGATCAATTCCCCACATCCGCGTCAATCGTGCATCGCCTCTCTACCGTTACATACGGATCCCACGAGTTAATCCCCCCGGTTTGCGACATACGCGCGTTGTATTCAGCACGCTCGCTGAGTTCTACTCAAAGTTTGTCAGAAACCGACTGCTGAATATAGAGTGTGGGCCTTGTTTAGACGATTGAATTCGGGGAGGTTAGGACCCATCTAACTATTATCGTCATTCTAGTAAATATTGAGAAGTACCAAATTTACTAGGAAGTGAAGCGGGACGGTTTCGGTGTGCTCACGAAGACCGCCCGCTTCGCGAAGACAGTCGTGTCGTTCGCTCAAAAAGCCGTCGCTGGCCAGCCAGCGCCGGCATACCGGCCGGGCGAAGAAGGGTATGCCGACTGGGTCATTCTCGCCATTCAAGGGCTCAAAGAGTATCTCAACCACGATTACCGGAAGCTGATGGATGTCCTCCGTGAGATGCCGAGAGTCGCGAATTCGCTTGGATTAACCGTTGAGACACTGCCTCACTTCTCGACGGTCTGTGCGAGAAAGCAGGAGATCCCGATGAAGCGGTGGCGAGCGATGCTCGATTCGTCGGTCGAACTGTACGAACTCGGAGATGTTCAGGCGATCGACGCAACCGGCGTGGATCGCGTCCAGGCCAGCCAGCATTACGCGAAACGGACGGACTACACGTTCGAAGCGGTGAAGACGACGCTGCTGGTCGATTGTGAGACGAGTGCGATCCTAGATATACACTGTTCGATGAAACAACCACACGATACACAGGTTGGCTGGCAGGTGCTAACCCGGAATCTCGACGCATTGAGCACTCTCGCGGCCGATAAGGGCTACGACTGGGAGGAGCTTCGCACGCGGTTGCGTGCGGAACATATCACACCGTTGATTCCGCAGCGAGACCCTGGGATGCGGGGATGGGCGAGAAACTTGCTCATCCATGATCGGGCGTATCACCAACGCTCGAACGCTGAATCGGTGTTTTTCGGTCTCCGGCGCAGATATGGAGACACGCTCTGGTCGAGAACCTGGTTCGGTCAATTCCGCGAACTTGTCATGAAATCCGCGGTCCGAAACATCGAACGCGGCATTGAGGGTTCTACCCAGTGATTTCAGTCGTCTAAACAAGGCCTAGAGTGTGTATGCAGCACAGAGGCCCTATCTTTCGCACATGGTTAGACACATTTTCCAGGGTGGACTGCTAAAACTATATCCCGTTGGGTGACATAAAGTCACATATGGGCTCTAATTCTATGCCCGATTCATTTCTCGTACATTCCGGGACTGAGATCGTCTATGCTAACTCCACATTTTGTTCATTTATCGATGTAGATTCACCGGCAGAACTTGTCGGCATGTCTTTGCTGGATATAGTTGACACTGACTATCATACTCCACTCCGCGAACAGATTTCGGTAATCGAAAACGGGGAGGCTTCTGCCCGTGGCCTCACTCTCAAACTCGACACGGCTCCCGACCCAACTGAAGTCATCGCCGTGAGTTCGATGACCACGTGGGAGGGCAGTCAACACGTCCAAACCTCAGTGTTTCCGCTGACCGATAGATATGCGAGCCCAGAGCAACTACTCCAGGGTGAGGAAATAGACGAAGCCCCCATCGGTATCACAGTTTCGGACCCATCCCAGCCCCACAATCCACTCATCCATGTTAACGATGGGTTCTGCAAGATAACCGGTTACGACCGTGAGGAAATCCTGGGCCGGAACTGTCGGTTTCTCCAGGGTGAAGCCACACGTGAGGAGCCAGTGGCGCAAATGCGAGAATCAATTGATGCTGAAGAGCCCGTCTCTGTCGAGTTACGAAACTATCGAAAAGACGGCTCGATGTTCTGGAACCGTGTCACTATTATCCCGGTCCGGGACGACTCCGGAACAGTCACGAACTATCTCGGCTACCAACAGGACATCACCGCTAAAAAGCAACAGGAACAGGATCTCTCCTTGTTCAAAGCACATGCCGAGGAGTCCGAGAAAGCTATCGTGATTACCGACTTGGATGGAACGATCCAATACGTTAATCCCACCTTCGAGCGATTGAACGAATATACGGCTGCCGAAGCAATCGGTCGGAACCCGAGAATCCTCAAATCTGGCCAGCAGGACGACGAATTCTACGCGGAGCTATGGGAAACGATTACCGCGGGTGATGTTTGGGACGCAGAAATTGTGAACAAGACGAAATACGGTGAATTATACGAGGCCAAACAAACCATCACCCCGGTTTGGGATGTGGACGACGAAATAACCCACTTTGTGGGAATTATTGAAGACGTCACTGAGAACGTGCTCACGAGGAAGGCACTTGACGTTATGAATCGTGTGATACGCCACAACTTGCGAAGCGCGATTACCGTCATCGACGGGCACGCAGCGTTATTGGAAGACGGGGAGTTGGACCCGAATGCTCGCAGGGCGTCGGTCGCGGCGATTCGAGACCAGGCCGCATCGATGCAAAAGATCGGTGAGAAGACGGGGAAGATCAGCTCAATCAGGGATTTGGCCAAAGTTCGTGAGAAGTGGGAACGGCCCGATATGGTGTCATTTTTCGAAACATATCAGCGACAGTATCCGGGGGCAGAAATCAGCTGTACGGTTGGGGATATCGGAGACATTCAGATTCGAAACACAGCGTTGTTCAAGAATGCGATGGATGAGGCCGTCTCAAACGCAATCCAACACACTGACCAGTCCCCACCGAAAGTGTCGATCACGGTCCAACGAGACCGGGACGGCGATCAAATTCAAATAACTATCGCTGACAATGGTCCGGGGATGTCCGAATTCGAACGGAAGGCAATCCAGTCAGCCGAGCAAACCCCTCTGGGTCACAGTCTCGGGGTTGGCCTGTGGATAATGGAGTGGTCCGCAAAAACACTCGGCGGGGAATTGGCGATTACCGACAACAAGCCCCGTGGGTGTGTGGTAACGTTTTGGCTACCAGTCGGTACTTCAAATGACGAAAAGGGATCTGAGGAGTGATAGAGTGACCGCCGTATGTTTCTAGGGTTAGTAATTGGCTTTTCCTGATTTCGCTTGTGACTACTAAACTGCTATAGTTCGACAAGCACACCATAGAAGACTGCGCAAGATATGCGCGTTCTATTCAGCATTGACACATGTATTCGATCTAATACGTTTCTATACAACCAGCGAGAAATCCCGAAACCGATCTCTTGCAATAGCAGTGAACCGACTCCAGCCCGGCCCGCCATTGCCCTGTGCGTGCTGGCGGTCTTTGGTGCGTGTACCCATACCGGCGCCTCAGCAGGAAACACTACCCTTTTGAACCGGCGCGGGGAACTACGGGTTAACAATGGGCCGACGCAAGAAAATCGTCGAACAGTGTGAGCGGCTCATGGATCATCCGGACCAGATCCGGAACATCGCGATCGCCGCTCACATCGATCACGGCAAAACCACGCTGACCGACAACCTTCTCGCGGGGGCCGGCATGATCTCCGACGACCTCGCCGGCGAGCAACTGGCGATGGACACCGAGGAGGACGAACAGGAACGTGGCATCACCATCGACGCGGCGAACGTCTCGATGACCCACGAGTACCAGGACACCAACTACCTCGTCAACCTCATCGACACCCCCGGTCACGTCGACTTCGGTGGCGACGTCACGCGGGCGATGCGCGCGGTTGACGGGGCGCTCGTGGTCGTCGACGCCGTCGAGGGGACGATGCCCCAGACCGAGACGGTCGTCCGGCAGGCCCTGCGGGAGAACGTCAAACCGGCCCTGTTCATCAACAAGGTCGACCGCCTGATCAACGAGCTGCAGGAGGGCCCCGAGGAGATGCAGGAGCGCCTCCAGAACGTCATCCGAGACGTCAACGAGCTCATCCGTGGGATGGCAGAGGAACGCTACGAGGAGGACAACTGGAAGGTCAGCGTCCAGGACGGTACCGTCGCGTTCGGGTCGGCCCTGTACAACTGGGCGATCAGCGCCCCCTCGATGGCCGCGACGGGCATCGACTTCGGGGACGTCATCAAGATGGAGCGAAACGACAAGCGCGTGGAGCTGCACGAGCAGTCCCCGCTCTCGAACGTCGTCCTCGACATGGTCGCCGAGCACTTCCCGAACCCGGTCGACGCGCAACCCGACCGGATTCCCACTATCTGGCGTGGCGACCCCGACTCCCAGCTCGCCAAGGACATGCAGCACGTCAACAAGGACGGCGAGGTCGTGTTCATGGTCACGGACATCTCCATGGACCCGCACGCCGGCGAGATCGCCACGGGCCGGGTCTTCTCCGGAACGCTTCAGGAAGGCCAGGAACTCTACGTCTCCGGGACCGCCGGGAAAAACCGTTTGCAGTCGGTCGGGGTCTTCATGGGCGGCGAGCGAGAGGAGGTCGCCGAAGTTCCGGCCGGGAACGTCGCGTCCGTCACCGGCCTGAAAGACGCCATCGCCGGTTCGACGGTCTCCTCCGTCGAGATGACACCGTTCGAGTCCATCGAACACATCTCCGAGCCGGTCATTACGAAGTCCATCGAGGCCCAGAAGATGGACGACCTCCCGAAGTTGATCGAGGTCCTCCAGCAGGTCTCGAAGGAGGACCCGACCATCGGCGTGGAGATCAACGAGGACACCGGCGAGCACCTCATCTCCGGACAGGGCGAACTCCACCTCGAGGTCATCACCCAGCGCATCGAGCGCAACCAGGGCATTCCGGTCCGCACCGGTGAACCGATCGTCGTCTACCGCGAGGCCCCGACCCAGGAGTCCGAGGAAGTGCAGGGCATTTCGCCGAACCGCCACAACCGCTTCTACGTCACGGTCGAGCCCCTCGGCGAGGAGATCGTCGACACGATCAAACTCGGCGAAGCCTCCATGGACATGCCCGAGCAGGAGCGCCGTGAGGCCCTCCAGGAGGCAGGGATGGAGAAAGAGACCTCCCAGGACGTCGAGGACATCATCGGCACCAACGTCTTCATCGACGACACGAAGGGGATTCAGCACCTCAACGAGACGATGGAACTCATCATCGAGGGCCTCGAAGAGGCGCTCGAAGACGGCCCGCTCGCCGCAGAGCCGGTCGAAGGTGCGCTGGTGCGGCTGCACGACGCCCGACTCCACGAAGACGCCATCCACCGCGGGCCGGCCCAGGTCATCCCGGCGATGCGCGAGGCGGTTCACCGCGCCCTGATCGACGGCCAGATCCGGCTGCTCGAGCCGATCCAGGACGTCCGCATCGACGTTCCGTCCGAGCACATGGGCGCGGCCTCCGGCGAGATTCAGGGTCGACGTGGCCGCGTCGACGACATGTATCAGGAGGGCGACCTGATGGTCGTCGAGGGGATCGCACCGGTCGGGGAAATGATCGGGTTCTCCTCGGACATCCGGTCGGCGACCGAGGGCCGGGCCTCCTGGAACACGGAGAACGCCGGCTTCCGCGTGCTCGTCGACAACCTCCAGCCCGAGAAGATCACCGAGATCCGCGAGCGCAAGGGCATGAAGACCGAGCTTCCCGAGAGCATCAACTACTTCTAAGCGCCCCTCGAGATTCGGGGATTCGAACTGCGTCCGGCAGGCCTTTACCCGACGCGGGGCAACGTTCGTGCGAACGAACCTATGCAGGGTCAACAGCAACAGGCCTACGACCGGGGGATTACCATCTTCTCCCCGGACGGACGCCTTTATCAGGTCGAATACGCACGCGAAGCAGTCAAACGAGGCACGCCGTCCGTGGGGGTTCGGACGCCCGAAGGCGTCGTCCTCGCTGTCGACAAGCGGTCCCGCTCGCCGCTCATGGAGGCTGACTCCATCGAGAAGCTCCACAAGGTCGCCAATCACGTCGGCATCGCCAGCGCCGGTCACGTGGCCGACGCCCGCCGCCTGATCGACTTCGCCCGTCGCCGGGCTCAGGTCGAGGAGCTCCGTTACGAGGAGCCGATCGACACCGAGGTCCTAACCAAGGCGGTCACGGACAACATTCAGCAGTACACTCAGATGGGAGGCGTGCGCCCCTTCGGTGCCGCCCTCCTGATCGGTGGGGTTTCGAACGGCGAACCACGCCTCTTCGAGACCGACCCGAGTGGCACCCCCAACGAGTGGAAGGCCGTCGCCATCGGCGACGACCGGGCCGAAATCCAGGACTACCTCGAAGAGCACTGGACGCCGGACCTCTCCCTCGATGAGGGCATCGAACTGGCGCTTTCGGCACTCGCTCAGACTCGGGACGAACCCCTCGAAGCCGCCGAACTGGCGATGGGTGCGATCGAGACCGAGACGGCGACCTACGCGCGGCTCGCCGAATCCGAGATCGCGACCCACCTCGAAGCGATCGAGGAGGAGGACGAGGAATGAACCTGCAGGACCCGTACGAACCCGAGCTTGGCTCAGTGCCCGAGGAAGCCGGGGGGAGCGAGGTCCAGCACACCGAGACCGGCACCACGTCGGTCGGGGTCACGACGGCCGATTCCGTCGTGATCGCGACCGATCGGCGGGCGAGCCTGGGCGGCCGGATCGTCTCGAACAAGAACGTGATCAAAGTCGAGCAGATTCACGACAGAGCCGCTTTGACCATGGTTGGCTCGGTCGGCGGCGCGCAATCGTTCATCCGCTCCATCCGGGCGGAAGCGAGCCTCTATGAGGCACGCCGGGGCGTGACGATGAAGATCAACGCCCTCGCGACGCTCGCCTCGAACTTCCTCCGTGGCGGCCCCTTCTTCATGATCAACCCGATCCTCGGTGGCGTCGATGAAACCGGGCCCCACGTGTACAGCATCGATCCGATGGGTGGACTGAGCGAAGACGACTACGTCGTCACCGGCAGCGGAATGCAGTTCGCGCTCGGGGTGCTCGAACAGGAGTACGAGGCGGACCTCTCCCACGAGGCGGGCATCGAACTCGCCACCCGTGCGGTCCAGAGTGCCACCGAACGGGACACGGCAAGCGGGAACGGCGTGACGGTCGCCGAAGTGACCGAGGAGGGCGTGGACATCCACAGCCACGAGGACTTCGCGGACGTGTTATAAATCGGTCCGCGTTCGTTTCGGCCAAACCACGAAACCTGTTTGGCGCACTCGATTCGGAGAGTGGCCGGAATTTCCCCGACTCTCGCTACCTCAGTTCAGGCTTGTTCTATTGTGACGTGGGTCGCCGTTACCTCGGTCACGCTGCCGTCGATGGAGGCGTGCTGTGGGATGCTGATCCCCTCCTGGGCCGGATCGGCGATCCGCTCGCCCCGCTCGACACGGTCGCCCGGCGAGACGATCGGCTGGCTCCGAGAGACCACATCCGCGAGCGATTCGTTCGTCAGCAGGGGAATTCGGACGTACGGTGGCTCGACTCGCTCGGGCTCGGTCTCGAACTTCCGCTTCTTCCAGGCCTGCGGTCCGAGAATGTTGATTCGACCCCCGCCAAGCGTGTTTTCCGCCGCCAGCTCCTCGTCGACGATGAGGAGGCTGTTCGTCCGCTTTCGGACGCCGAAGCGGTCCGGCCGCTCCTCGATTTCGAAACTCCAGCCCGGCCCCCCGTCCGCAAGAATCTCCGTTCCACCCGGACCACCCGGTCTTCCTGCTTTGGCCAGGAGCGTGGTCGCCGGCGTGCCGACGGGAACGTCGAGGAACCGGTGTCTGGGCGTGTCCCCGTCGACGTGAACCAGTTTCCTCGTCACCGGTTTACCGTCGGCGAGGGCCCGGGAGATGTTGTACATCGACTCGGTGTTCTGGACGAGCCAGCCGTGATCGAGCGGCAGATCCCGGCCGATCGTCACGTCGGCGGCCGCGCGCAGGAGCACGCTCTCCATGCCGAACTCGTAGCGGTCCTCCGTGCAGGCGATGACCACCTCGGGGCCTGATTCGACGGAAAGCGGTAACTCCCCAGGCGCCACGACGGCCGCGTCGGTTTGTTCCTCGAGAGCCCCGAGCCAGACCCCCCGATAGGCCTCCTTCGTTCCGATGACGACCGTCGAGACGACCGATTCGAGCAGCCAATCGATCAGATCGGCGAGTTCCGACGCGTGTTCCCGGCCGAGATATCGGTCCTTGAGGAAGTTTGGCTCGCTCTCCTGGTGATTGATCAGGATCGCGTCGATCTCGTCGATTCGCTCCCACTTCGCGTAGGCGGGAAACCCGGCGCCACCGGCGCCGGAGACTCCGGCCGACCGAACGAGGGATGCCAGGTTCTCCGGAGCGACGTCAGCGAGCGGTCCGTCCGCAGTTGTCATATGCCAACTAATGACTCGGGCCCTGATAAACGTCCACGTAGGGGCACGGCTCCGGCCGATCGGCTCTGCGGCGTTTTGAACCGGAAAACCTGACTCCCCCTCAGTCCCGGGAGCCGACGCTCGGTCGGGTGTGTTCCGACCCGGTACCGCGCTTGAGCATCCCGCGAGCGCGGTCGCCGGCGGTCGTGAGCCCGCGAAGGGCGCGGTTCTCGTGGGTATCCTCGCAGATCCAGTTCAGGTCGTCGTCGTTCTCGATGGCCGGGTGGTTCGGGTCCAGAAGGATCACTTCGAACCACTTCTGGCTGCCGTCCTCGCCGACCCAGTAGGAGTTGAGCACGCGGAGGTTCCGGAACTTCCGGGTGGCCCGCTCTTCGGCGATCCGCTGGAGGTTCTTGCCCCGGCCGATCCGGTTCACGCCGGTGCGCTTGGAGCGCCGGCCGGCGGTAAAGCGGGACTTCCGGGCTGTCCCTTTCCGGACGCTCACGCGAGCGAGAACGACGCCCTGTTTGGCCTTGTAGCCGAGGTCCCGGGCTTTATCGAGGCGGGTGGGGCGCTCGATCCGTTCGATGGCACCCTGGTCTCGCCACTCCTGTTTTCGCTGCCACTGCAGTTCGGCGAGCTTCCCGTCGTCGGGATCCCGCCACGCTTCCTTGATGTACGAATAGGCGCTTCGTGTCATGCTGGTTGCCGCGGGCGTTGGTGGTTCAACCCGTGAGGGTCACATCCCGTCCCGAGTGATCGGGAGCCCGCTGGCGCCCGCCTGCCAGCGAGTTACTCGAACTCCATCGTGAACGGGGAAAAACACTTCGAAAGGCCCGTTACCGCGTTCCCGTCCAGTACTACTGGACCTGATACTCGATGGATCGGTCCCGATCGAACTCCATCGGGACCGTCTCCTGTCCGGGAAGTGCAAGCAGCGTTCCCGATTCGGACTCGGCGGGTACCGAGAAGACCAGATATCCCTCCGTCGAGGAGAGCGGTGGCAGGATGATCGGCAACTCGCCTTCGGCCCCCTCGAGTGGCTGGGGGCCATAGCGGGTCTGACCCGTGGCGAACGCAAACGCCGACGGTTCGAGAATTCGGGTGTCGGTGCCCGGGTTCGTGGCGTTCAGCTGGACGACGACGAAGGTGTGGTTCTCGGGCGCCTCGAAGGCCGTGCGGTTTGGACCGACGATATCATCCTGGCGCTTTGCGTCCCAGCCCACGGTCACGGGCACGGCGTCGCCTTGTGTCAACGAGACGGCCGTGACGCTGTACTCGCCGCCACCGAGTCCGATATCCGGGAGGGGCAGTGCCCCGAGCAGCCCGCCGATGGCGTCGAACAGCCCGAAATCCGGGATCGGGAGGCCACCCAGTCGTCCACCGATTGCCCCGAAGTCGGGAATCGGTAATCCGGCCAGGAGACTCCCGCCGCCGCCCCCGACGGTTCCGGCACCCAGGACGACGAGGACGAGTACCGCGACTGCCGCCGCCACGACCATCCCCACGTTCCCGCCGACGCCCATCGAGGATACCCCCGGTCTGGGAATCGATCCGAGCGGAATGGTGGGGACGGGTCCGAACAGGCGACCGACGAGTCCCCGTTTCGAGTACTTCTTCAACAGGTCCTCGAAGCCTTCTGCCGAGGCCGACTCCTCGAGGGTTCGTGGATCCACCAGATGAAGCCCGTTGATTTCGGCCATTTCCTGGGCCCCCTCGTCGAAGGAACCTCGCGTCGCGGCCACCGGCACGTCGATTCCCCGATCGGTTCGCAGCGAGTCGAGGGTCTCGAGTCGGTCGGCACTCACCGGGCCAGAATCGCCCGGGGCGACGAGGATGAGCCCGCGCCGACCCGTCGGCTTTTCGCCGGCCACCATGAACACCCCGCCCCTGTCGGTGACCTCGGTGGTCCAGCCGTGACGCTCCCAGATGGCCGCGAGCATTTCGGCGAACTCACGGTCCTCGAGATCCGCGACCATCTCAGCACACCCCGGGCGGATCGCGGCCGCGACTCCGATCCATCACCCCACACTGGGGTCCCGTCTGGTATAAAACATCCCACGTCAGGTCGGTTCAGAACGCTCCGAGGGTTGCCTGATTTGGCTTGAGCGACTGTGCCCGGATTCCGAGCCGCGACTGGATCGCAGCGGCGAGTTCGTCGACGAACCCGTGGACGGTATACACCTGCTCGGGGTCGACCGCCCGGACCACTTCGAGCAACTCCTCGAAGTCGCAGTGATCCGAGAGCGGGAACGCCACGTCCAGATCCCGTGCGTAGCGATAACTCTCGTCGATTGCCCACCCCGAGAAGCCGGCGAGGTGCGCGTCGTGATTCCGGCGAAGCCGGTCGACGAAGGACAGCGACCCTGTCTGGGCGGGCAACACCAACGCGTCCCCCGGCTCTGGCTTGCTATCGGTTCCGACCTGCCCGGGAAACGGCTCGCCCCGGGCGGCCTCGATTGGCCCGTTGAGCGCCTCGATCGCAGGGGAATACCGGATCCGACTCCGCCCTGCCCGGTCGGCCAGTGCGAGGAGTTCCTGGGCGCGACCGAGTGCGTAGCCAAGAAGCACCACCGGCCGATCCCGGGTGTCCGCCAACCAGTCGACGATTTCCGCTTCGACCTCGTCCTGTGGCGGCAATCGATAGGTCGGTTTTCCGTAGGTGGATTCGACGATCAGTATGTCAGCGCGGACCGGCTCGAAGCCCGTCATCCCGAATCGGTCGCGGGTCGAGCAGTCCCCGGTGTAGAGGATTCGTTTTTCACCCTCGATCAGGAACGCCCGGGAGCCGGGGACGTGCCCGGCCGGTAGGGTTTCGATCCACGACGGGTCCAGTCGGTCGGGAACAGGCCCATCCCGTCGAACTGCGGCCAGTTCTCTCGTCAGCGGCGAGGTGACGACCGCTTCCGGCGGCTTCGAATAGAGGTGATCGCCGTGGGCGTGGCTGAGCACTGGCACCTCCCCGCAGGGATCGCTGGCGTCGGCCGCGATTGCTCGGCCGTCCTCGGTTTGGATGTGGATCCCGTCAGCCGCGCGAACCCCGCTCATTGTGATTCGGCGAGTCTTTCGACCCGCGAGAGCGTGTCGACGTCCTCGAGGGAGAGATCGTCCCGGAAGTTTACGAAGCGCGGGAAGCGAAGCGCATAGCCCGAGCTGTACTCGGGAGACTGCTGGAGTTCCTCGAACTCGACCTCGAGAACGAGCTCCGGTTCGAGGGTCACGTCCCGGCCGTCGGTTTCGACGATCAGTGGTTCCAGTCGCTCGGTAACCGTCGCCAGCTCCTCGTCGGTGAAGCCGGTCGAGACCCGACCGATCTCCCTGAACTCCCCGGCCGCCTCGTCTCGACACCCCAGATACAGCCGTCCCAACTGGTTCGAACGCCGCCCCTCGCTGTAGGTCGCCCGGACGACGGCCAAATCGAGCGTCTCGAGGGTTGGCTTGACTTTCACCATGTATCCCACCCTGGTTCCCGGCTGATAGGTTGCCTGGGCGTTTTTCAGCATCAGCCCCTCCTGTCCCGCCTCGAGGGCATCCTCGTAAAACGATTCGAGTTCGGTCGGATCGCCCGACCGTCGGTTTGCGGCCCGCTCGATGTCGGTCCTCGATTCGGTCAGCACCGATTCGAGGGCCCCGAGCCGCTTCTCGAGTGGCCAGTCGAGGAGCGATTCGTCAACGTACATCGCATCGAATAGCTCGAGGGTGACCGGAATTTCCTCGATGACCGCCCCGATGTCGTACTTGCGTTTGATTCGCTTCGACAGCGTTTGAAACGGGACCATTTCGCCCGTTTCGGGATCGTAGCCGACGATTTCGCCCTCCAGAATCGCCCGCTCGGCGTCGATCCCCGCCTCGACGGCCGCGACGACGTCGGGGAACTGGTCGGTGACCTCCGTCAATCGTCGGGTAAACAGGCGTACCTCCTCGTCGTCCACGTGGATCTGTGCGCGGACGCCGTCGTACTTGTACTCTGCGAGCACGGTCGTCGGCTCCGCTGTGACGTGTTCGACGCCCGCCTCGATCGACTCGACTTTTTCCGCGAGCATTACGTCGATCGGCCGGCCGACTTCCACCTCGAGCTCGTCGAGTCCAGCCCGTCCCGCCCCCCGGGCGGTTTCGGCTACCAGGCGGTAGTCGTTTGTCACCTGGAAGGCTCGCTCGACAGCGTTCCGGTCTTCATCGGTGTCCGACAGGAAGGCCTGTGCTATGGCGTCCCGAATCACCCCCTCGCCCACGCCGATCCGGAGGTGGCCGAGTACCGTTCTGACGAGGTATGTTGCCGTTTCCGGGTCGGCGTCGGAAAGCAGGCCGGCGATCGCGTCGATCTTCCGCTCTTGGCTCCCGGCCCCTTCGTATGACGCGATGGCTTCGAGGGTCTCCTGAACCCGTTTTACCGTGAGCGATTGGCCGAAGAGGGTTTGTTGGCGCTCGTTTTCGACCGCCTTGGCGGCCGCACTCCCCAGATCTCCGGTCTCGCGCCACCAGTTCTCGATCTTGTCCTCGGGCTGGCCCGTTGCCTTCGCGATGGCCGTTCGCGTGAGACTCGATGAGACCCCCAGGTCCCGGTCGTCCCACGCGACGAACGGCCGGCCCTGCAATAAGGTAACGAGCAATGGAAGCACAGACGGATCGGTCGCTTCGAGTTCCGTCGCGATCCGATCGATCAGTTCCGTGTCGGCGTCGGTCGCCTCGAGTTCCGCGTAGAGATCGACGAGGGCGCCATACTCCATTGCCTGTCGCTTTGGCTTGCCCGGACATAAGCCTTCGAACCCCGGCGTCGGCTTTCATGCGAGGGGGACGAACATTCATGGCTCGGGGCCCGCAAGTCGGGAGCATGGCCCTCAGCGAGATTCTCCTCGGCGGCGTGCTTCTCGGGCTCCTCTTGGTGATCGCCCTGCTCTTTCAGGTCCGTCGGGCAGTCTCCGAGTCCGACTCCGGCGTGGAGACCGATCAGCTCACTGCGGCACTTTCCAGAAGCCTCTCCTCGATGGACTTCGGGGAGACGGTCTCCCGCATCGAGGACCGGGCCGGGAAAATTGAGACCCTTCACGATGATTTCGACCGACTCCTTCGGGCGCCGCGGGAACGCGGCGAGTTCGGCGAAGTGCAGCTCGAGGCGATGCTGTCCGATCACCTCCATCCGGGGATGTACGGCATCAGAGAGCAGGTCGTCGGGTCGAAAACCCCGGATGCACACGTCGAGACTCCCGACGGCATCGTGGCGATCGACTCGAAGTTCCCGCTCGATCGATACGAACGGTTCCTCGAGAGCGAGGACCCGTCGAATCGGGCCCGACACAAGACGGCGTTTCGGAACGCCGTCGAGGAGCAACTGGCGAAAATCGAGCGCGATTACGTCAGCCCTGAAGCGGGCACGACGGACTTCGCCTTCGCCTATATCCCATCCGAAAGCGTCTATTACCACCTCATCACCGAGGAGTACGATCTCCTCCGGGAGTACACGAAACGCGGCGTCCAGGTTGTTTCGCCCCTCACGCTGGGCCACAAACTCGAACTTCTGAAGACCGGTGCCCAAGCCCGAAAGCTCTCCGAGGAGGCCGAGGCCGTCCTCGATCACCTGACCGAACTCGGTGCCAGATTCGAGGAAGTCGAGGACGAGTGGGCCACGCTCGAACGACACGTCGATAACGCCGCGAAGAAGGCTGACGACGTCGACCGGCAGCTCTCGGGTGTCAGGGACGCATTCGACCGGATCGACCGCCCCGCTGGCGATCTCACCGAACACGAAAAGTGACTACCTCGTGAACTCCCGCCAGTGGGAAATCGTCCAGTAGGCCAGCCCGCTGCCGATAAGTCCGGCTGCGAGAAGGTAGAGGATAAAATCCGGCTGAAAGACCGCCGCTGGGTAGGAAACCGCGTAGGCGAGCCCCTCACCAGCGAGGGTCACCACCACGAATACCGTGACAGTGACGCCGATCGTTGCCATGAGCACCTGGCTGCCCTCGATCCGGGGTCGTTCGAGGACGAACAGTGCGCCGACGAATCCAAGGGCCATAATCAGGACGTAGTACGGAAATCGGGTGCTGAATCCTTCGACTCCGCCGACGAGCAGTGCCAATGCGCCGAGAAACGTGGCAGTCAGGACGATCGTCGACCCCAGGATCGGGCCCACGACCCGGAGAAGGGTGTGTCGATTCAGCCAGTCTGGACCGGAGGCCATGCACGAAGATGACGTGGCCCCGGCAAAAGTCTACTGACAGCGACCGTGTGATCGGGGGTTGGGACTGCAGTCCGGAGGAGAGGACCCGACACGAACGGTTCGACCGCGGCAGGTATTTACCGCCGGCCACCAAATCCCCGTCCGAATGGCTGGCGAAACGGAACGGATCGTCGTGTCCCGGGACGGGCTCTCCCTCCCCGTGATCGAGGTGCTCACCGGGCGCGGTGCCATCTTCGGCAAGAGTGGTTCCGGGAAGAGCAATACGGCGAGTGTCGTCGTCGAGGAGCTACTGGAAACGGGATTCCCGGTCCTCATCGTCGATATCGAGGGCGAATACGCGACCCTCTCCGAGCGGTACGAAGTCGTTCACATCGGGGACGGTGACGACTACGACCACGGCCTCTTCGAAGTCGACCCTGGTCAGGTCGTCGACTTCTGTCTCGATCAACACCGGCCCGTGGTTATCGACATTTCCGAAGTCCTCGAAATCGAACGGGCCGAGCGGGTCGTCACTGACGTCTTACAGCTGTTGTTCTCCCGCGAGAAGCGTGAGAACAAACCGTTCCTGGTGATCGTCGAGGAAATTCACGAGTTCTTGCCCCAGCAGGGCGGTCTCGACGATCTCGGTGACATGCTCATCCGCATCGCCAAGCGGGGTCGCAAACGTGGTCTTGGTCTCCTTGGTATGTCCCAGCGCCCTGCCTCCGTCGACAAGAACTTCATCACCCAGTGTGACTGGCTCGTCTTTCATCGATTGACCTGGGAGAACGACACTCGTGTCGTCAGATCGATCCTCGGCAGTGAATACGCGGAGGACGTCAAGGACCTGGACACCGGGTCGGCGTACCTCCTCGCCGACTGGGAGGAGACGGTTCGTGAGGTCCGATTCAGAGAGAAAAAGACCGCTGACGCCGGGGAGACGCCCTCGCTTTCGGCCTCGAATCGTCGCGATTTGACCGCGTCGACGAAGGAGATGGGAGCCTCCGCTGAGAGGACGGTCGATCACGTTTCCTCCGGGGAAAAAACGGAGGCTGAACCCGAAGATGATTCGGATACGCCCGCATCCGAGACCGATTGGACGGACGCCGAAACGGTCGAGCCACTGGATGCCGGATCCCCGACCGTTCTCGAAGAGCCCGGAAACGAATCGGAATCGAGTCCCGAACTCGCGGAACCGGATCCACCGTCCCCTCCCGAGCCCACCGAGCCCGATCGGAACGAGGGAAGTGAGCAGCTGGCCAATTCGACCAGCCGACCCGAGAATCACGCCGAGGAACCGCCGGAGGAACCGGCGGCAGAAACGCTGTGGGAACTCGGTCAGTTCGTCACCTACGTGTTGGTTCGGTCGATCGGCTCGATCACGTATGGGCTCCGGGTCGCGTACGCCCGACTCATGGGACATTCGAAACCGGCGGACAGGCTGGGCCCGCTTTCGGTCGACGATGCTGGGTCACGGGCGGCCCCCTCCCGGTTCGCGATTCGCATTCTCGGCGTCCTCGTGTTGCTCATTATCCTGTTGCTCCTCTTCGCCTTCGGCGGCCTCTAGTGGAATAACCTTAATTCGAAGCCGCGTGCAGGGTGACACGTGTCCCGACGACCCGACCGCGTCTACATCTCTCAGGCCGAAGGGACCAATCTACAGGTCTATCACACGGCGGTGCAGTGTCCGGTGCTTCCTGGCGCCTATCAAGTCCTCGACCGCTCGCTCGCCGAGGAAGAGGGGCTCCGGGAGTGCCACCGGTGTCGGGAGAAGCGTTTCGACGTTCTCGAGTTGTAAGTTTTGGTTGCTTCCGTTTTCACCAATCGAGAGACTCTGTTCGTCGGCCCCCATTTGCTATAGCGATATGTGGTATATACCTTGCCGTACATCCATCTGGATTCGGTGGTTTCGGCCACAATTTGCCTTATTCGACCGGCAACTGGGAAAATTGGCCCGCGACGATCGATGTCGTGACTCGGTCGAGATTAACCGACCCCACTTGCCCTGGGTATTTGCGCTCGAAGTAGTTCGTGATGTTTTCGATATCGCGCCTGAGGAATTCCTCGCTGTTCTCGTGATCGGTCCCAACCGCCTGGGGCCAGTCGAAAAGCGTGATCCCGCTTTCCGCGACGATGACGTTGTACTCGCTGATGTCCGCGTGTACGTAGCCTGCCTCGTAGGCGGACTGAATTTCCCGCAAAACCAGCTCGAGAACCCCTGAGACCTGCTCGTTTGGTAATTTCGCCTTCGCAAGTTCGACGCCAGGGACTTTCTCCATCACGATCGCGTGGCGGTTCTGATCGATCGGCTGGGGTACCGAAACGTCCGGATACAGCGCTTCGAGGACTTCGAATTCACGCTCGGCCGCTTTCCTGGCGGTGTACAGCCAGGACACGTGGTCCCGGTCGGCCGTGTACTCTCGTCCCCGATGGACTTCACGGAAATTCGCGAACCCTTCTCGGTGGAATTTCAACGCGAGCGGCTTGTAGGATTGGACCTCGTAGACGTCACTTTCCTTGCCGACCCCGAGCGGCGCGCCGAAACCTTCGACGGTGTCCCGTTCGGCAAACGTGTGCAGTGCGAGGGCGTCATATCCTTTTTTGGTTAGCTTGAGTCCCTCGTATTGGATGGTTTTGCGTTCGACCAGCTCGAAATCCAGCATCCGATTCAGGTAAAAATCGACGTTCTCCGATGTGAGCCCGGAAAACCTGGGTAGTTTCTTCCGATTCACCCATTCCGAAAACCGCATCCCGTGTTCGACCCCCGAGAGGAGGTGGAAATCCTCGGGTTCGAGGTCCGCCATCAGACGGGCGACTGGCTCGGTCATGGGATGGGTAGAAACTTCGCCCATTTAAGGACATGGACCCGAAAAGGGGACGATACCACCCGATAATACACTCTATATCGCTATATAAAATTTTGGCGGCACCGTTGAAACGCCTTCTTTGACTCGCGGCACGAACTTCCTCACGGGAAAGGGCCTTATTGCGGGCCCAAATACACGGTGTATGCGAATCGGTGCACACGTCTCTATCGCGGGCGGCGTCGACAACGCGGTGGGTCGGCAACTCGAGGTGGGTGGGAACTGTGGACAAATCTTCACGCACTCTCCACAGGTCTGGCAGGACCCGAACATCGGCGACGACGAGGCAGCGACCTTTGTCGAAGAGACCGCAGCCGAGTTGGTGGGGCCCTGGGTCATCCACGCGTCCTATCTGGTCAATCTGGCGACGCCGAAAGACGACCTTCGAGCGAAGTCCGTCGATTCGATGCAGGCGGAGGTCGACGCGGCCGCGAAACTCGACATTCCGTACGTAAACGTCCATCTCGGGGCCCATACCGGGGCCGGCGTCGAGGACGGCATCGCGAACGCCGCGAGCGTGCTCGACGAACTCGACGTGCCGGATGGGGTCTCCGTCCTCGTGGAATCGGACGCGGGAAGTGGGACCAAGCTCGGGGGTGACTTCGAGCACCTCGCCGGCGTGCTGGATCAGTCCGAACAGGACCTCGAGGTTTGCCTGGACACCGCACACGCGTTTGCGGCCGGCTACGACCTCTCAACCCCGGAAGCCGTGGACGAGACCGTCGCGGCCTTCGACGAGGTCATCGGCCTCAAATCGCTTGCCTGCATCCACCTCAACGACTCCAAACACGGCGTAGGCACCAACAAAGACGAGCACGCACACCTCGGCGAGGGCGAGATCGGCGTCGAGGGGATCCGAGCAGTCCTCTCCCACGAGGCCCTGCGAGACCGTCCCTTCGTCCTCGAAACGCCGACTGAGGACGGCCGTGGATTCGCGTGGAACATCGAGCGCGCCACGGAACTCCGGGAGGCTTAACCTCACACGAATCCCAGCACGCCTGTGCGGCAGTTTACGCCGGAGTACTTGCGCGAAACCCGACGCGGGCTCTGGGACGATCGATCGCCCCTCGGCCCCGTCGTCCGCGGCGATCCGGAACGGATTCTCGACGTTGGGGCCGGCACTGGCGAGTTCACTGCCGTCTTACGCGAGGAATCCACCGCGCAGGTGCTCGCACTCGACGCTGATCGGGAACTCCTTCAGGCGGGGGCCATGCCCGACGCGTTTCAGGGGGCAGCGACGCAACTCCCGTTTTCGGACGACACAGTCGACCTCGCGGCGTGTCAGGCCCTGCTCGTAAACGTTCCCGATCCACGTGCGGTCCTCGGAGAATTCACTCGAGTTGCGTCCGACCGAATCGCGGCCGTCGAACCTGACAACGGCGAAGTAACGGTCGAATCCACGGTCGAGGAGGAGCCCCGTCTCTCGAACCGCGCCCGCTCGTATTACATGGCCGGACTCGAGACCGATTCCCGACTCGGGCGCGACCTGCGAGCGCTCTTCGAGGCAGCTGGGTCCACCGAGATTACCGTCTCTCGGATGGTCCACGAACGGGTGGTTGAACCGCCCTACTCCGCGGCGGCGATCGAGTCGGCCAGACGAAAAGTTACTGCGAGCCGGCTCGACGGCCATCGAGAGACGATGCTCGACGGTGGGCTTACGTCGGCGGAATTCGGTCGGTTCCGGGACGAGTGGCAGTCGATGGGCCGATCGATCGTCGAACAGGTACAATCCGAAACCTACCGTCGCCGGGAGACGGTCCCGTTTTACGTTGCCGTCGGTCACGTCGGCTGATCGAACTCACTTTTTAAGGTGCCCTGGCCCCAACCGCTGGGCATGGATCCCCGTATCCGGGAACACGCACGAATTCTCGTGGATCACTCGGCGGAAATCGAAGCAGGCGACAACGTCATCGTGACGGCGCCGTCGGTCGCCGAAGACCTGGTCGTCGCCGTGTACGAGGAACTCGGGAAACGCGACGCGAATCCGATGCAGATGGGCGGGAGTTCCCGGGCCAGTCGGGCCTTTCTCAAGGCCGCTGATCCGGATGCCTTCGAGTTGCCGGAACACACGCATGCGGCGGTTTCGGAGGCCGACGCAGCGATTCGAGTCCGTGCGGATCGAAACACGAACGAACGGGGCGACGTGGACCCCGCGGTCAACACTGCCTATCAGAAGGTAAACCAGCCGGTCTCCGAGGAGATGATGGAGAAGCGCTGGGTCCTCACGCAGTTTCCCGCACCCGGGAACGCCCAGGACGCCGAGATGAGTACCGAAGCCTACGAAGACTTCGTGTACGACGCCATCAACAAGGATTGGGAGGCCCAGCGCGCCCACCAGGCCCAGATGGTCGAAATACTCGACGAGGGCTCGACGGTCCGGATCGTGAGCGGCGAGGAGACGGACCTCACCATGAGCGTCGACGGGATGATCACCGAGAACGACGACGCCGAACACAACCTCCCCGGCGGCGAGGTGTTTACGGCCCCGGTTCCGGATTCGGTCGAGGGAACGGTTCTGTTCGACATGCCGCTGATGGCCCAGGGTCGGGAGGTCACGGACGTGGCCCTCGAATTCGAGGACGGCCAGGTCGTAGACCACGCTGCCGAGAAAAACGAGGACGTGCTTTCGGCCGTCCTCGAGACTGACGAGGGGGCCAGACGTATCGGGGAACTCGGGATCGGAATGAACCGTGCCATCGACCAGTTCACGTATAACATGCTCTTCGACGAGAAAATGGGTGACACCGTCCACCTCGCCCTCGGCCGGGCCTACGATGATACGGTCGGGCCGGACCGCGAGCGCAACGATTCGGCCATCCACATGGACATGATCGTCGACATGAGCGAGAACTCACGCATCGAGGTCGACGATGAGGTCGTCCAGCGAAACGGCACCTTCGCCTTCGAGGACGAGTTCGAGAACTAACTCGGGCCGAAACGGTGAAATCCCCGAGTCGGCAAAGCCAACGCGATGAAGTGTGACCGGTGTGGCCGGGATGCGGTGCATTACGCGGCCTATTCCGGCGCGCATCTGTGCGAGGACCACCTCCAGCAGTCAGTCGAGCGTCGCGTCCGCCGGCGGATTCGGGCGGACGATTTGCTGCCGCGAGACGCCACGCCGGCCGATCCCGTCACCTGGTTGATCGGGCTTTCTGGGGGGAAAGACAGCGCCGTCCTCACCCACATCCTTTCGGATACCTTCGGTCAGGACCCTCGCGTCGAACTGGTCGCTATTTCGGTTCACGAGGGTATCGAGGGGTACCGGGACGAGAGCCTCTCGGCGGCCGAGGCGCTCGTCGCTGACCGCCTCGTCGAGTACGTCGAAACAGGCTACGAGTCGAAGTTCGACCTGCAGATGGACGACATCGTTGAGGACGATCCCTGGGAGATGGCTCCCTGTGCGTACTGTGGGGTACTCCGTCGGGACGTGCTCGCGGAGGCGGCCCGGGAGTACGACGCCGATGTCTTACTGACCGGGCACAACCTCGACGACGAGGCCGAGACGGCACTGATGAACGTACTCGAAGGGGATATCGACCAGATGGCCCAACAGTACGACGCCAGTTTGGCCCCGCTCTCGGCGAGACAGGACGGCGAGGCCTTCGTCCCCCGGGCGAAACCGCTCCGGGAAGTTCCGGAATCGGAGGTCGCGCTATACGCTCGGACGGCGGGGATCCCCGCTCACATCGCGGAGTGTCCCTACGCCAGCGAGTCCTTCCGCGGCACGGTCAGGGATATCCTCCTCGCGCTCGAGGACGAGCATCCCGGAACCCGTCACTCGATCATGGCGGGTTACGAGGAAACCGCACGTCTGGCTGCCGAGAACCGGCGTCACGGCGAGACTGGCCCGTCGGGAGTCTGTGAGAACTGCGGTGCGCCGACTGATCGGGCGGTGTGTCGCGCCTGCGAACTCCGAACCGCACTCGAGTAAAATAGTCAGATAACTCGACCGACTTCCATTTCACCGGATGACGTCGAGTCCGTTCTCCTGTTCGAGTTCGTTCTGGCCCCCGTCGGAGTGGGCACCGAAGGCCTGCGAGCCGCTCTCGGCGCTGCTGGGGTTCTCGATCTCCGCCCGGGAGCGGTCGGCTTGCTCTTGCGTGGACGGCCCGAGGACCTGGGCGCTCTGCACGCCGGTCATGATGGCCATCACGCGGACCTTGCCCTTGTAATTCTCCTGAATCCGCGCGCCCCAGATGACGTTCGCGGACGCGTCCAGGCGTTCGGTGATGTTGTCTGCGATGCCCTCGGCCTCTTTGAGCGTGAGGTCGGGGCCACCGGTGATGTGGACGAGGCCACCGGAGGCGCCGCGGTAATCGACGTCCAGGAGCGGGTGGTTCATCGCGTCCTTGACGACTTCCTGGGTCTTGTTCTTGTCCTGGGTCTCCCCGACGAGCATGACGGCCACGCCGCCCTGGTTCATGATGGCGGTCATGTCCGCGTAGTCGAGGTTGATCAGCGAGGGCTGGGTAATCGTCTCGGAGATGCCCTTGACCGTTTCGGCGATGATCTGGTCCATCACCGAGAAGGCCTTTCCGATGGGCAGGTTCGGGACGTAATCCAGCAGTCGGTTGTTGTCGAGGACGATGATCGAGTCGGCCTCGTTGCGGAGGCGCTCGAGGCCCTCTTCGGCCTTCACGGTCCGGGCGCGCTCGACGTTGAACGGCGTCGAAACCATCCCCACGACGATCGCACCCTGCTCTTTGGCGATCTGCGAGATGACCGGGGCGGCCCCGGTACCGGTCCCGCCACCCATGCCGGCGGTGACGAAGACGAGGTCGGCGTCACCGAGGACCTCCTTGATCGTCCCCTGGGCCATCTCGGTCGCGCGCTCGCCCATGTTGGGGTCGCCACCGGCGCCGAGGCCGTTCGTGAGCGACTTGCCCACCAGGATCTTGGTGTCGGCCTCGACCATCTTCAGGTGCTGTTTGTCCGTGTTGACGGCGACCGTGTCGGCGCCGTCGACACCGATGTTGTACAGTCGGTTGACCGTGTTGTTCCCCGCGCCGCCGGCCCCGACGATGACGATCCGCGGATCCCCGAATTCGGCCGCGTCGTCGCCGTCCGTTTCCGGCATTTCCCTCGCTTCCTCTTCTGCGTTGTCAAGGGCGTCTTGAACGATATCTTGCATTGTTACACCTTCACGTAGTTCCGCGGACTGTTCGTTTGTTCTCCCCTGTTCTCCTCGAGCATCTCGCGAACCGCCGATCGGATGGCTTCGCTGCGATTGGGGTATTTCCCCGTCTCGACCATCCGCTCGACGGCCTCGATCTGCTGTTCCGGTATTCGGAGTGTCACACGCTCCATGTTTGTATTCCCCGTTCCCGTAAGACGGATCCCCGACGTCCCCGACGGGTTACGTGGGTCTTCGCCGACGATTGCCGGTCTGTAAGACCCGCGTCTTACGTAGCTTGACCGACACCCCCCTACCATATATAATTAACGGCGAATGTAACACGTCGCGTAAACAATTGGGCCAACATTGGGATGGTGAACCAAGGCTAACGGACAACTTTCGGCAAATCCCGCGATACGGATGCGGTTCGAAAGCCACTACTGATGCAGTCGGCGCGCGGTCCGAGAGTGAGCGAACCGATTGTGTACACGCGTTCGAACCTGACGACCAGGAAGCTCGTTTTGGGTGTGCTGGTCTGGTCCGATGGAATGACAATCCTTAAATTCGGATGGAGCGCTACGTTCGAGTGCAACCGCCCTTAGCTCAGCCTGGTAGAGCAGCCGACTGTAGATCGGCTTGCCCCCCGTTCAAATCGGGGAGGGCGGATTACTTCTGCGCGAACCCTCGAACGAAGTGAGAGCGGTGAGCGTGAAGTACATTCCTCGACACGATTTGAATCAGCGAGGCGCAGCCCGGAACGGCCCGAAGGGGCGCACGCCCGGACCGTCTCGTGCGCTTCAAATCGGGGAGGGCGGATTTTCTTTCAAGCCGATTCCCAGTCGACTCTAAATCGGCTCGGTTGGATTTGCTCCGCAAATCCGCCTTCCCGATTCGAGCTCGGTAGTTACAGTTCGCGCAGCGTAGCGAGCAGACTGTCTACCGGCGTTCAAATCGGGAAGCGGACTGCGAGACCGAACGTAGTGCGGTCTCGATTTTGTGCGAGCGGTGAACGAATGAAACGAGTGAGCCGCGAGCTGCGTGCCTGCGAACGAAGTAAGCAGTCAGAACACCCGAACCGGGCTGTTGAGTGGGTGGAACTTGCCGGGAGTGGCGTCTCACTCGGTCCACCTGATCTCGTACTCGAGTTCGTACCGCTGTTCGCCGGTTTCCGAATCGGTGAGCCGTTCGAGTTCGACTTCGAATCGAGGATTTTCTGGAATGGTAACGTCTCGTGTTGCTGTTTCACCCCGTAACTGCACGGTCCCGGATTCGATCTGCTCGGCTGCGTCGCGTAGCACGGCTGCGATCTTCGTTCTCGATCGTCGTTCCTCGATCTTGAATAGGACTTCTTCAGGCATCGTTCCCCACTACGGTCCGTATCCCCATAGCCGTGTGGGCCGGTCAAGAACCGCTCGTCGATCGATCTGTTCCGTGGCCAGAATCGGACTCCATCCGATCGATTACGTGACGTCGCTGTCCACGGCCGCCTGGAGCGGCTCCACTCGAAACACGTACTCCGGGTAACTGCCATCGAGATTCGCGGGACTCTCTTCTCTGGCATGTTCTTGACAGAGCTTGGCCTCCGCCTCGACGGCCCCGTGCCCGGTTTCTTCCTGATATCGCTCGAGGGCGACGAACGTCGCTCGCTCGCTGCAACCGCGACGGTGGCACTCCGGAAGCGATTCAGCAACCACGTCCTCGCGTCGGTCTCCACCGTCTGCGAGGGTCATGCGATCGGTTTCCGCGTCTGTCATCCCTGCTCCATAGGGACGCAACCGAGATAATACTGTGGCCGTTCGCCACCTCCGTGGCACAGGGTCGTAGAAACTGTGCCCATTCCGCACTCTTCAACAGTCATAACAACAGTCGGCGGTGGACCGATGAATTTCGGAAAAACGTCCACAACTCTGGGTTATTCGAACGATATCAGCGCTTGCTACCGTTGAGCCCCTCGATGAGCGTTTCGATCCCGGACGCTTCGACGAAGGTATGGGGGGAGCAAGCGGCGTCACGCTGACGACCCTACCGATGAGCCAACGAGGAACTGTCACTTGCCGTTTTACACCGGATCGGTCTCGTGGAGAAACGTCTGGAACTCGATCGTCCGGCCCTCCGGGTCCTCGGCGAAGAACTGGTAGATGTCGTACTCGTCGTTCACTCTAGGCTTGCTCCGGGCACGATCCGCAAACGTGTCGTAAAACGCGTCCACGCCATCGCGGGTGTCGGTGACGAAGGTTAGCACCCCCTCCGTCTCCGCCCCATCCCGGTCGCAGAACCCGAACAGCAGGGTGTCGTACTGGAGGATCGTACACCCGGACTGTTCGAGCCACACTTCGGCCCCGACTCGCTCCGTGTAAAACGCCACTGTGTCCTCGCGGTCCGCACTGCCGAAGAAGACGATGCCGGGCATTGTCGAGCCCACGCGACCCCGGGCAAAAACGGTTCGGGCTCAGTCCACCAGTGTCGCCGAAAGCGTGATTTCGACGCCGGCGAGAGCCTTCGAAACCGGACAGTTCTCCTTCGCTCCGTTCGCGAACTCGTGGAACGTCTCCTCGTCGATGTCGGCAATCCGTGCCTCGAGGGTCAATTCGACGTGGTCGATCTCGAGTGAGTCGGCGTTCAGATTGACGGCGGCTTCGGTGTCGATTTGCTGGGGATCATAGCCCGCTTCCGCGAGTTCGTTCGCCAGCGCCATCGAGAAACAGCCCGCGTGTGCGGCTCCGATCAGCTCCTCCGGGTTGGTTCCAGTGCCGTCTTCGAACCGCGATGCGAAGGAGTACGCCCCCTCGAACGCCCCGCTTCCGAGTGCCATCGAACCGTTTCCGTCGCGCAGGTCTCCTTCCCAGGTCGCATCCGCGTGTCGTACTGGCATTGTTAATTCCTCACATAAATTTGCAGTCCCGGCCGGATGAATCTACCTCCCCCGGCGATTCTCCCCCGGTGACACTGGTCTACGCGAATGCGTGACGGAGCACCTTGATTCCGTACATGAGCAGAATACCGGAGAGGAAGACCCCGAAGTAGACGGCGGCCTTGCGATGGTCCGTCTCGTGTTTGATCTCGGGAATCAGGTCCGAACTCGCGATGTAGATGAAGGTCCCGGCCGCGAAGGGCAGGAGGAAGGTCGGGGTCCCACCGATCACGCTCGCGAACCCGTACCCGACGATGCCGCCGAGGATGACCGTCGCCTGGGTGAGGTAGTTGAGCACGAGTGCCGGGAAGCGCTCGAATCCGCCGTAGACAAGCACGCCGAAGTCGCCGATCTCCTGGGGAATTTCGTGAAGCGCGATGGCCGCCGCGGTCACGAGTCCGACGTCCACGCCGACCAGGAAGGAGCCGGCGATGACCAGACCGTCGATGAAGTTGTGGACCGTATCCGAGATGAGTACCAGGTAGGAGACAGCGTCCCTGTCGTGGGTCGCGCCGTGGTGATGGTGCCAGTGGATGAACTGTTCGAGGACGTAAAACAGGCAGAACCCGGCGATCAGATACAGGAACATCGGGATCGTATTGTCGGCCCCGTACTCCTGGATGGCCCGCGGGAGCAGGTGAAGAAAGGCGCTCCCAATGAGCGCCCCGGCCGCGAGTGCAACGAGCACGAGGAGGATCCGATCCAGCAGCTCCTCGGTCAGGAAAAGCGTCAGAATCCCGATCCACGCGAGCAAACTGATCAGAAACGTGGTGAGAAGGATCCAGCCAAGCGCGTCCATTGGTCAGTAGTGGGTGTGTCTCGTGGATATCGTTTCGGACCGAACGAAACAGGCGATCGTCTCGGGAAGCCGGCCGGTCAGTTCGTTTCGTCCAGCTTTCAGATCGGGATCTCGTCGTCGGGGTGTTTGGTCCCCTTTTCTTTGCCTCGGTCGCCCTGTTTACCGACGATCCACATGATCGCCAGCAGTGGCCAGAGCGGCATGAGGACCAGCGCGATTCCGGCGGCCATCATCCAGCCAAAGGCCGTCATTTCCGGTGCGAAGTGCCCGGGCGTGGGCGGGGTGACGGTATCCATGTCGCGGAATTCGTGGCCCTAGGCAAAAGTCGTGACGGTTCGGCGTCCGCGAGATCCCGGCGGCCGCCGGGACGTTCTCGCGACACTTACTGGTACATGCCCGGCATGCCGGAATCGGGGTAGGGCCGCTCGCTTTCGATCATCTGTTCGTACTGCTCGGCGATCTGGTGCATCCGCTCCTGGATCTCGGCGGCTTGCTGTTCGAGTTCGGTCGTGTCGATATCGAAATCGACCAGCGGCTCGAGGGCGCTCTCGATCAACTCCTGGGCGGCCCCCGGGTCCGGCAGGTACGGGTGGGACTTCACAATGAGGACTGCCGTCGGGATCGACTCGTGATGGCAGGCCTGGGCGAGCGCACCCGTAACGCCCCCGATCACCCCCGGATCGGCCGCGAGTTCGATTCCCGCCGCCTCGAGTTGGTCCCGCATCTCCGAGGTCGTCGCCACGCCCATCACTTCCCCGCGCTGGGACTCGGACTGGGCCGGTGCGCCGGCCAGAAAGATCGCCTGCTCGAACGCCTCGACCGCCCCGAACAACCCCTTTGCGAGGGGTCGAAAGGCAGGATACGGGATCGCAAGGTCACTCTGCAGAGTAAGGATGGACGGGTCGCGGGCCGCGTACACGCGTACCGGGTCCCGCGCCATTCCCTCCTCGAAGGTGACGACCTGCGGGAACGTTTCGTCATAGAGGGTTCCGTACAGGTCGAGGCCGAGCTGCTCGGAGATCTGGTCGACTGCGATCGAAGCTACGAGCCCGTGGCCCGGCAATCCCTCGATCAGCGTCGGTCGATCGAGATCGACGTCGCCGGTCCGCTCGAAGGTGGCCGGATCGGAGCGATTCATACGTCTCTTTTCGGCCCCACCCATCATAATTGCACGCTCTGTATGAGTGCCTGGCCGGTTTTCACCGGTCGTTGTGTGGAGGAAACCGGGAAGAGTTGTTAGTATCGTGTCAGCACGTCCCCGCGGCTCGTAACATAAATCAAGGACGGGGCCGCCTGTGGATTTGTGTCCGGAACGCGAACTCGACGCCGATCACGCAGCTGTGCCCGATCGGGGAGGCCGCGATGGTAGAAGTCCTCGCGGTCGCCTCGGGAAAGGGCGGTACCGGCAAGACGACCGCAACGCTGGCCCTCGGGATGGGCCTGGCCGAACAGCACGACGTCACCGTAATCGACACCGACACCGGGATGGCAAATCTCCTCTTTCACGCCGGTCTTGAAGACGTCCCGGTGACGCTACACGACCTGCTTCGGGAGGGCGCTACAGTCCCCGTCTCGGAGGCAGTCTACCACCGCTACGGGATGGATATCGTTCCGTGTGGGACCAGCCTCGACGCCTTCCGGGACGCCGACCCGAGCCGACTTCAGTCGGTCATCGCCGATCTGGCCGCACGGACTGACGTCCTCCTGCTCGACTCGCCGGCGACCCTGGGGAGCCGGGATGCCGTCCTGCCGATCGTCATCGCGGATCGGATCGTGCTGGTGGTTCAGCCCACGATTCCGGCGATCACCGACGGCCTGAAAGTCCAGGAGTACGCCACCGCCTACGGGACTGGCGTTGCCGGCCTGCTTTTCAACAAAGTACACGATCCCGAGTCAGTCACCCGGATCGCCGATCGAGCCGGGGAGTACCTCGTAGGTCCGGTCCTCGGCTCGGTACCGATGGACGAGGCGGCTCGCGAGGCGCGCAAAGCAGGCACCCCGCTTTTGGCGCATGCGCCCGATAGCTCGGCCGGACAGGCCTTTACCTCGGTCGCTGCAAATCTCGACGTCAGACCGTCCCCGGCCGACGGCGTCGCCGACCGGTTCCGGAACGCGGTCATTCCGGATTCGCCATGAGCCGGCCCGAGGGCCAGACGCGATTCGACCGCGTCGTCATGACCCTCGAAACCCCCCTGCGGGAGGCACTGGAGACCGAACTTCGGGGATACGGGGAAATCGTCCCGCAGGCCGGATTACTGGGAGACGAGGCGGGTCACTGCGTGCTGTGGTTCGACGGCGGGGTGCCGGTCGGGGCCACGCACACGGCAACGGGGCACACTGATTCGGCTGCAGTCGCGGATATCGCCGAGACGGGCCCCTATCGTGCCCGGCTTGTCGAAACGGCCGATCGGACGGAAATCCGCAACGGCGATCTCTCACCGGCCGTCCCTGCCGAAGAGGTTCTCGGTGATGCGGAACTGGCCCGCCGGACGCGTGAACTCGCGACTCCCGAGAAACCCGCAGCGTCCGGCACCGAACTGGATGCCGTCGAGGCTTTTCTCGCCGATGAAGAGAAGATCGAGGCGATTCAGCAGCGGGCTGCCATGGAGGCTCGAAAGCGGGCCGAGGAGTGGGGGTTCGGGGCGACGGCCCCGGAAGATTAGCCCAGGCCCGCGAGCCGGAATCCGGTCCAGGTGATCGCGAGCAACACCCCCGAATGGAGGAGCGCCTCGTAGACGCCACGACCAGTGAGACCGGCAAACCAGCCGCTTGCGAGCATGGTGGCCTGGGTGAGTGCATAAAAGAGCGGGCGCTCACGGGTGACGCCCTCGAGAGGCTCGATCGCCACCCCAGCGATGGGGCCGGTCGGCGTGGCCGTTTCGAGAACCATCAGGTTCACCACGATTACGATGGCGACGATCAGAAGCGCGACGGTCCACCCCACGAGCAGTACCACTGGAAAACGACTTCGGCGGGCCCGGTCCGCGTGAACGAGCCGACCGGTTTCGGTCTGCAGATGGGCGACGGCCGATTGGGCGGCGGCCCCGGCCTCGATGGCACCGACCGCAATTCCGATCGTCCGCCCCGCAAAGGGGGTGCCAATTCGACCGACGAACCGCTCGAGAGCGCGTTTACGTCCGCCAGACGGATCCTGTATCAGTTGTAGATCGGCCGCGAGCTTTCGAACCGGACCGTCGAGTGACCCGTATGTTTCCTCTCGGGCGATTTCTGCGACAGCGTTGCGAAGGGGACGGCCGCGTTCGAGCCGTTCGGCGAGGCTGTGAACGAACTTCGGGAGCGCCCGGTCGAGGCGGTTCCGACGCCTCGCCCGTCGGACGTCGACGAGCCCCGCTGGAACTCCCACCACCACGTAGGCAGCGAGTAGCGCCGTTTGATACTCCATGCCGGCCCAGATTCCTCCGCTCAGAATCGCGATGCCGATCGGGAGCAGTACCAAAAGCGCGTTTGTCGGGTTTGTGGTGCTGGTTCGAAGCGCCTCCCGGAGGCTCTGAGCCGGTGGTGGGCCAGCCCAGCGGAGTCCGCTCGGCCGGAGAAGGAACGCGAACAGCGCCGCTCCGGCACCCAACAGGAGGATCCCACCGGCACCGATCGCGGTGATCGTTTCGGTCACCTCGGGAACCTGTAACGCCGATTTCGGGCCGGCGACTCCGGGAAACAGGATCAGGCCGCCGGCAAGACCCAGTCCCAGGACGACCGGCCCCACGAGCAAGAGGACGAACAGGCCCACGACGGCCCGGAGGTAGGTTCCGGTCTGCCGGTGCCGGCGCTCGTCTTCGACGGCAAGCACTCGGCTCTCGTCGGCCAGAAACTCCCGGAGGGCCGGGCTTCCTTCCCGACGACGCTCGATGAAGGTCAGGAGAAACGGCGCGAGCGTGTCCCTGGCTGGCGTGTCCCGTGCGACCTGCCTAATCGCGGATTCCATGCTGCCGGCCAGTGTCTGGCGCTTGCAAGCCGTTTCAAACGTCTCGGCAGTGGCACCGTGAACCCGCTTTCGCTTGGCCACGCGTTCGAGCAGTTGGCGCGGGTCGGTCGTTCCAGCCGAGGCGACGTGGAGGTATCTCACCGCACCGGGGAGGGTCTGCTCGATTCGGACTCGACGCCGTCGTTCGAGATAGCCGAGTGTGCCACTGACGAGTCGTCCGAACAGGTATTTCGCTCCGAGACCGACGGCCCCACCCACCGTCAGCGCCACGAGGACGAGCCACCAATTTGGCGGCGGACTGGCAAGGAACGCTGGAGTGGGGACATGACTCCACTGTGACTGGATTTCGGCGTGGAGGTCCACTGCCGCCCAGCCCCCGACGGCGAGGGCGAGGACCCACGAGAGAACGTACTGTCTGATCAGGAGGGTTTCGAACGGGATTTCGAAATCGAGTCCCGAAAAGCGGGCCCGATCCTCAGCGTGCCGGCTGGAGTCGACGTGCCGCCCGAACAGCAGATACGCGAGTTCGTCGAGTCGATCGCGGAGGTGTCCGCCCAACTCCCACGTCGAGGAAACGTTCCGACTGATCGCGTGTACCGTCCGCTCGGGTTGGTCTCCCGCACCCGTGCTGCCCTGTTCGCCGGTCATCGCTCGTTCCGGTCCCGGATGCGTTCGATGGTCGCTGCCTCGTCGGTCCGGAGGTCGGCCAGGAAGCGCATGAGACTCTCCCGGTCGGTCGCCCCCTCGGAGAGAAGGTACTGGACGTACCGCTTCCTTCGGGAAAACGCGCTCTCGAGGGACAGATCCGAAGCCGACCGGAACCCACGCAGGCCGTCCACGAATCGGCTCGAAAGGGATTGCTGGTCGGCCGCCTCCTCCGGATCGAACAGGCGCTCCCAGGCGACCCGACCGTTGGATTCTGCATGTGACCGTTCCTCCGGCGCCTCGGTTGCCGCCGGTTCTACCGGGCGCCATCCCGTCGCTACCGTCTCGGCACCGGGAAGGGGGAGTTCCACCACGAGGTCGACGCCCGACCGGATCTGGTGCTCGATTTCGGCCCGGGCGAGACTGGTGGCAAAGAGCGATCGGCTCGCGATGCGTCCCGCGGCAAAGACCTGCCGGCCGCTGGCCAGGATCGTTCCGAACCGCTCGAGCCCGCCGGGAGAATTCAGTTCCGCGATTACCGCCACGTCCGGGTGTAACGCGTCCCGCTCGATCCGAGTCGCCCACCGGTGTTCATCGTGGCTCCCGCTTTCCTGGGGGAGCGCGAGGGCCGTTTCCTGGGGCAGGTCGACCTGCGTGGCCCCGGGGCCGATTGCCACGGGCCGTTCGGTGGCGGGAATGAACGGTGCGTGGGCCCCGAGGACAGCGGCCGGTTCCGCGTCGACCGGTCCGAGAAACACGACCGAGCCGCCCGCCGCGGCTGCGGTCCAGATCGCGGCGACGAGTTCGGCGGTCAATTGGCCCCGCTCGACGAGGGCGATTGGCGTCGGGGGCGTCTCGCGCCCGGTGGCGATCGAAACGTGGCCACGATCGTCTGTTCCCGGAAGGGCGATCGAGCAGTGCATGGTCCGCTGCCCACCGTCGGTGTTCCGCTCGAGCGAAACCGTGGCAGTCGGCCGATCGACGCTCAACTCCACGCCCCCTTCGGCGGCGAGGGACCGTGCGAGATCGACGAACTCGTCGGTCTCGTTGATCGAAAGCGTCGTGTGCAACCGGGTATCTGCGACCGCTCCCTCGCGGCGAGACACGACGCTGATCTTTCCTCCGGTGTTGTCCGCCTCGATGGCCCGAATGCCGGAATCGCGGAGCGGCACCGTCAACTTGCCGTCCCCGACCAGGTCCCGGGTCACGTAGTATGCGAGGGCATCGAGTCGCCCGGTCCGCGACGTCGATTCGGCTGTATCTCGGCCGAATCGAGGCCGAACACGCCGGCGCCCCTGTCCCGGAAACAGTTCGGTCAGGCGAAGGAGTGGCCGATACCCGAACCGTCGACGGAGGAGCGTTCGCGCTCGCTCGGTGACGCCGGCGTACTCGCCTTCGAGCACGCCGTTCGGTGGTGCTTCGAGGATCCGCTCTTTGACCGTCTCGATCAGCTCCCGGTCCCCGGGGAGCAGATCAGGCTCACCGACGACGTAGCTCAGGTCGAAGTCGTCACTCCCGAGGAGATGCCCCCGAACGATCGTCACAGGGATCTCGAAACCGAAGACGTCGACTTCTTTTCGCGTGACCCGTTCGCCGAGAAACCGCTCGAGATAGGGCGTCTCGGCGGGGAGGTCGGTAATTGCAGGGGCGAAATCGCGGGTGTGGACCGCCAGCCGATCCGCCGCCGTGTCGGCGATTCTGACCCGGTCGTCCAGCGCGAGGGGTGTCAGCTGGCCGAGTGATCGCAACGAGGCCAGAAGATGATACGACAATCGACGTCGACCGGCCGGGCTCCGATTCTCGATGTGGTTGATTCGGTTTCGGAGCCGCTCTGGAAGCCCGTCTTCTACTCGCTCGACCGCCCCGGCCCGGGTCCGGGGCCTGGAGAGCGGGACGTCATCGAATCTGGATTCGACCTGTTCGAGAGCCGCAGCCTCGCTGTCGCTCAGCCGTGGCTCTCGAACCCGGTATCGGTACCCATCCTCGTCCTCCACGACGGTCGCGACGATCCCGTGTGTCACGGGATACTGCGATCTGACTGCCGGGGCGTACCAGGCCCGCCGGTCGTCAGGGGGGACCGGGCCCGGGACGCTCGCCGGCAACTCGCTCTCCATGTCCATCCTTTGCCTCGTCCCTGTTTGTAAACGCTCGCACATCCGCGCAAAACCATATGATTTCTAACCTGTTTTCCCGGTTTCGAATCGACGGACCCGAGTGTGGAAATATGCACACTGTGGAAATTGGTCGGGAATCCAATCGTTCGGTTCGGCCGACCGGGAACCGAAACGGACAAATGCCGTCTGTCGGTAAGAACTACCTGCGCCGAGGTAGCCTAGCCCGGCCAAGGCGGTTGCTTCGAGAGCAACTGTCCGTCAGGACTCGTGCGTTCAAATCGCACCCTCGGCGCTTTTCTTTGCAGTCCCGGCAGTACAACGACTAGTCGGTCTTCGTCTCTCGATCAGGGGGTCCCGGAGCACGGGAAACGCCGTTCAGTCGTCGGCCGGGAGCGATTCTCCGTTCTCGTCCGCCAGTAACCGGTCCAGGCCGTCGACGATGGCGTGGACGCTGCCGAGGGTGATGTCGGCCTCGCTGCCCGTGGCGGTGACCGACCGGTCCCCCCGCGAAAGGGTAACCTCGACGGTGACGACGGCGTCGGTCCCACCCGTGATGGCGTCGACGTGGTACTCCTGGAGGTGGAACGTGAGATTCCCCAGGGCCTTTCGGACCGCCGTCATTCCGGCGTCGACCGGGCCGCTTCCGGTGCCGCTGGCGACCCGTTCCTCGTCGCCGACACGCAGTCTGACGCTCGCGGTGGGAGTCCCCGAACCGCTGGCGGCGGTGAGGTCGAGGAGTTCGACCTGGCGTTCGCGGTCGACGTCCGTGACGTCCTCCGCGATGGCCATGAGGTCGGTGTCGGTGACCCGCTTGCCCCGTTCGCCGAGGGCCTTGACTCGGGAGGCGATCTCGTCGAGTTGGTCCTCGTCGACCGAGACGTTCTGTTCCTCGAGGGCGGCTCGCACCCCGGCTCTTCCGGCGTGTTTGCCGAGGACGAGCCGGCGCTCCCGACCCACTGTCTCCGGCGGGTAGGGTTCGTACATCCGTTCGTCCTTGAGCGTGCCGTCGGTGTGGATGCCGCTCTCGTGGGCGAAGGCGTTCTGACCGCTCACCGCCTTGTTCGGGGGCAATTCGAGACCCATCGCGTCGGAGACGAGCGTGGCGAGTCCGTAGAGGGACTCGGTTTCCACGGTCTCGATGTCGTAGCCGTGGAAAAGCGAGATGACGACCTCTTCGAGGGCCACGTTTCCGGCCCGCTCGCCGATACCGTTGACGGTCGCGTGAACCAGATCGGCGCCCGCGCCCACACCCGCGAGGGCGTTCATGAGCGCGAGACCGAGGTCGTCGTGGGTGTGGACGCTCACCGGCCCCAGTTCAGCGAGGCGCTCGATGGACTCGGCGACCTGGTCGGGAGTAGCGTGCCCGACCGTGTCCGCGTAGGCGAACCGGTCGGCGCCCGCGTCGTGGGAAACCTTCGCGAGATCTTCGAGGAATGCGGGTTCCGCGCGACTGCCGTCCTCGCCGATCACCTCGACCCAGAGGTCGTGAACTTTTGTGTACTCGACGAGTTCGGCCGTCGTCTCTCGCACACCGGCCTTCGACGTGCCGACTTTCGTCTCGATATGGCGATCGCTGGCCGGCACGACGAGGTTGATCCCGTCGACGCCGGCGTCGATCGCGAGGTCGACGTCGTGTTTCACCCCGCGGGCGAAACTGGTGACCGTCGCATCGAGGTCGAGTTCCGTGACCCGTTCGATCGCCCGCTGTTCGCCCGGCCCGGTGCAGGCGCTCCCCGCCTCGATGACGGAAACCCCCGCCTTCGAGAGCGCGCGAGCGATCTCGACTTTCTGCTCGGCCGTAAGCGAGACTCCCGGGGCTTGTTCGCCGTCCCGCAGCGTGGTATCGAGGAGCTGTACGTCGTCGTCGGGGGGTGCGCTAGTTTGCACCCGCAATAAATCGATCCGTGGTCATCGCTGCCACACATCTTCGAATGAGGCGCTCCTATTTAAATCACTCCAGTCGTGGGCGGGACTTCTGCTCCAGTCCGGCTCCCCTGCCGGGCAGCCCGGACCGGCGAGCCGTTCACTTCTGGCGGCAGACCCGATCGCCCACCGAAACCCGTGCAGCCGCACCTGCTGGCAGTTCGATGATCTCGTCTGCACGCTCGCGTCCGTAGCCCGTCCACGGTTCGAGGGTCTTTACGGCCGTCACCGTCCCCTCTACAGTCCAGACGACGTCGATGGGAACGCGAACAAAGAGCATGTGAACGCCCCGTTTCGTGGCCGTCTCGAAGGGAAAGACGAGTCCATAGTCGGGTGGAAGGGACTGCTGGAACATCACCCCTTTCAACTTTTCCAGGGTTGTTTCGGCGATCGAGACGTCTGTCGCGAGCACCTGCTCCTCGGCTGCAGAACCGGTTCGTTTCTCCACAGGCCCGTGAACGATCTGCACGAGCACCGGTGGGACCGGGGTGTCGAAAAGGATTCCCCAATCCGGCGGTCGTGCTCCGGTCTGGAATGCCCGAAAACGATTCCCCATCCGGTGGTCGTGCTCCGCATTGGGATGGCCGAAAACGATTCCCCGACTCGGCTGTTTTGCCCGACTGTGAAGCGAACGCCGACCGGGACGAGCGTGGGTGTGTCCGATCCCTACGCGGTTGCGGGTCGCTGCGATCACGTCACGAGCGAAGGTACCTGCCGGTTTCCCCTCGATCTGCCGGATCGCGATCCGGACTTCGCGGCTCGCCGGCGCGAGGCGGATTTCGCCTGTCCGGTCGCCACGGCGGATTGGGACTGGGCCGACTGTCCACACTACCGCTCGAGAAGCAACTCCCACGCGTGTGCTCGCTGCGGACTCGAGGAGCGTCGCCAGGCCCTCGACGACTCCCGGCCGCTCCTCGAGGAACACCACCTCGTCTACCCCGACGAGCGGGACGTCTCCCACGAGATCACGGTCACGCTCTGTCGGTGGTGCCACGCGGCCGTCCACGACTCCTGGGCTCGGATCGACGACGCGGTGAACCCGGATCCCGAGGCCATCGCTGCCGCCGAGGCGCGGCGGACCGAGGAACTGGCCGAACTCACCTTCGAGACGGCTCGCGAGCGGTGGGACGAGGACTAACGGCGGCCGCTCGGTTCGAACGGGTGGGTTTTTGAGTCCGTCACGGATAGACCACGCCAATGACGAAGATCCACGTGGTTGACAACCACGGCCAGTTCACCCATCTCGAGCACCGGTTGCTCCGGGATTTGCCGGGTGTGGAGACGGAACTGATCGATAATACCACGCCTCCGGCGGAGATCGAGGCCGACGGACTCGTCCTCTCCGGGGGCCCCTCAATCGACGAGACGGGCAATTCGGCCGCCTACCTCGAACTCGATATTCCGGTTCTGGGGATCTGTCTCGGCCACCAGTTGATTGCCCGCGAACTGGGCGGCGAGGTCGGCGAAGGCGACTACGGGGGCTACGCCGACGTCGAGGTGACGATTCTCGACGAAACTGACCCACTCGTCGGTTCACTGGCGCCCTCGATTCGAACCTGGGCGAGCCACGCCGACGAGGTACTCGAGGTCCCCGCAGGATTTACCCGGACCGCCGAGAGCGACGTCTGTGGGGTCGAGGCGATGTCCGACACCGACCGGGACCTGTACGGGGTGCAATGGCATCCGGAAGTCGCTCACACAGAAGGCGGCGATGAACTGTTTGCGAACTTTCGAAACATCTGCGAGTAACCATGACCACGACACAGGGCGAACTGGCCGGGCTCTCCCGGTACATCTTCCGGACCCCGCGGTGGTACGCGACGATGGCGTTCGGCATGGTCATCGCCGTGCTGGTGGGGGTCGCCGCCTTCGACTCCCGGTTCGTCCTGGAGGACGCATGGCTCGGCCTCTTTTACCTGGGCATTCCGACGCTGATCGCGAGCGTTCTGACGGCCCCGCTCGACCGGGCCCTCGGCGGACAGTTCACGTTCAACCGTTCGACCCTGCTCGCGACGGTTAGTCTGCTGATCGCGGTCGCGGTCCTCGTCGTCGCCGGGCTCGTCGCGACGATCACCGCTCTCGGGCAGAACTTCGTGTACGACGCCCTCATCGGGGCACTCGCGCTCATTTTCGCGTTTCGCTTCCTCGTCGTCCACGCCGTCTCCCGGACCCACCCGCTCGCCTCCCTCGTGCCCGCGAGCATTCAGACCCTGACGGCGGGGGTGTTCCTCTTCGTTTACAGCGGGACGATGAACTTCCTCGTCCTCGGGGACCTGCCCTACCTCCAGGCCCTGCTGTCCAGGCCCGAACACGCCCCTCCAGAGATCACGAACGCCTTCGTTCCGGGCGATTTTGCGCTATTGATCGGGATGTCCGCACTCTACACCGCCATCGCCTACGCGTTTCTTCGGGTCCTCGACCGCCCGTGGCGCCGGAGCCTGGACGTCAGCGCACTGGATTTCCTCCGAGGCTTCATCGGCCACATCGCGGAGGGGTCCCGGGAACTCGAGGACTTCTTCGAGAAGATCGGCGAGGAAGCCGTCGTTCCCGTGACGGTGCTCTCGTTCCGACGAGCGGACGGTTCGGAGAAGGCCCGCTGGGTCCTTCCGATGATCCACCCCGGCCCGATGGGCGACATCGGCGGGGGAAACCTTCCCCAGCGGGTCGCCGAGTCCGCCGACGGGTTGGCCTTCCCGCCACATGCGACTGCTGGCCACGACTTCAATCTCGTGACCGAACGCGAGGTCGACACGCTTATCGACGCGGCCGAACGGGCGGCCGAGCGGATCGAGTACACCGACGAGGCGACCCCGCCGGTCCGGATCGAGAAGGGCGACGCCTCCGTGTTGGGGCAGCGGGTTGATGGCGACGGGCTGTTCGTGGCCACCTTCGCGCCGGGGTTTGCGGACGACATCGACTACGCCGTGGGGCTCGCGGCCGGCGCGGAAGCCCGAGTCCAAGGTCTTTCGGATATCTTGATCGTCGATGCACACAACAGCAACGACGGCCTGCAGGGCGGTGATGGCCTCGGACACGTCGTTCCGGGGAGCCGCCGCTCCTTCGAGTTGATCCAGGCTGTAAGCGACGCCGCTTCCGAACTCGACGGGACGAAGTCCGGGCCGATGAAACTCGGGATAGCCTGGGAACCGACGAACTGGAAACCGGCGGAGGGGATCGGGCCGCTTGGTATTCGCGTTGCGGTGCTCGCCGTCGCCGGAACCCGCGTCGCGTACGTCCTCGTCGACGGTAACAACATGGAACCGGGGCTGCGAGACTGGATAGTCAATGCGATCGAAGGGGTCGACGAGGTCGAAGTAATGACGACGGACACCCACATCGTGAACACCGTCCAGTCCTCGAACCAGGTGGGTGCGGCCGTCGATCACGGCGAACTCGTCTCACGAATCAGCGACCTCGTCGACCGGGCCCACGCGGATCTCGAACCCGTGGAGGCGGGAATGGCCTCGGAAACCGCCGAGGTAACGGTCTTTGGCAACGACCGCACCGAGACGCTCGCGAGTCAGGCAAACGCCGTCATTTCGATGGGTGGGGGCCTTCTGGCCGCGGTCATCGTGGGCTCGGCTGCGATTACGCTCCTGATTTTCGTGCTTACTTGAGGAAACCAGGGTCTGCCGGTGACGGACCCGTTGTTTGTCGCTTACGCCTGATCGAACAGCTCGTCGGCCGCGTCGCCGGCGACTCGAACGGCGTCCTCGGCGATCTGTTCGAGGTCGGCGTCGGCATCGGGGGCGACGATCGAAATCTCGACCTCGAGGACGTCGTCCTCGAAGGAGACCGCGAGATCGATGTCGTCGACGGTCGATTTGTTGAGGCGGGAAAAGACGTAGCCGTGGGCCGCCTCGCTTGCCGTTTCCACGACTGCGTCGGCGTCGGCCATCTTTACATATCGGGGGACGGCGGCCCGCCTGCGGCGCCGCCCGCAGCGCCACCGCCCGAGAGGAGTTCCTGGAGTTCGCCCTGGATCTCCTCGAACTGCTCTCGGACGCGGTTCTCCTGCTTCTTTAGGGTCTGGACGCGGACCTCGAGTGTGTCGGCCTTGTCTTCGAGTGCTTCCTCGGCTGCGGCGTAATCGGTCTCGACGAGGAGTTCGCCGACCTCGCGGTACATGGTCGTGTTCTCGTCGATGGTCTCGAGTTCCTCGAGTGCCGTCTCGGTCTCGGTGAGTTCGGATTCGGCCTGCTGTTTCTGCATCGAAACCTTCTGGGCGGTCTCCTGAAGGTCTTCGAGATCTTCGATTTTCTCCGTGCTTCCGGCGGAAGGTTGCCCTGCATGGTCGTGAGGAAGTGGGGCCGACTAAAAAGTCCCCGGTTGTTGATCCGCCGTGTGAACGGACGCCGTGGGCCCGATTTCCGCCACAAACCGGCCGAAACTCGCCTTTCAGCAAGGAGACACCGTGGGCAAACCGGGTGCCGGCACACTTGTAGGGATGGCTCGTGTACGAGAACCCGATGCGACCACTGATCTGGGTCTTCGCGTTGGCCGTCTTTCTGGGGGCTCTCGTCGGAGCTTCCGCCGGCGTCGTCGTGTTCGGCGCGGACGCCGGTCCGTCACTCGATGCGCCGGCACCGGAGGGGACGGTCCCTGCTGTGTCGAACGGGTCGGTTTACGAAGGCAATCTGACCGGCCTGTACGAGGCCACGGCCGACTCGATGGTGACCCTTCGAGTCGAGACGCCGACCGGGAGTTCGCAGGGGTCCGGATTCCTCTCCGAGGGGACCTACATCGTCACCAACCACCACGTCGTGGCCGACGCGACCGACGTTTCGGTGCAGTTCTCGGACGGGGTCTGGCGGTCGGCGACCGTCGTCGGAACCGACGTATACACCGATCTGGCCGTCGTCCGGACCGAATCACTCCCCGAATCCGCGACCCCACTCCCGGTGGCCGATCGAATGCCTCGACCCGGGCAGTTCGTTGCGGCATTCGGGAGTCCGTTCGGGCTCCAGGGAACGATCACTCACGGTATCGTGAGCGGTGTCAACCGATCGATGGAGGTCGGTGACGGGTTTTCGATCCCTGACACCGTCCAGACCGACGCCCCGATCAATCCGGGGAACAGCGGCGGGCCGCTCGTCTCGATGGACGGAACAGTTGTCGGGGTCAATCGGGCAAAAAGTGGGGATAACGTCGGGTTCGCCATCTCAGCGCGGGTCCTCGAACGCGTCGTCCCAGATCTGATCGCTCACGGGGAGGTCGAACACTCCTTCATGGGAATCCGGTCGATACCGGTCACTCCGAACGTGGCGGACGCCAACCAGGTCCCCGAGGCCTCCGGGATCGCCGTCGTGGAGGTTCTTCCGGACGGCCCGTCTGACGGCGTGCTCGAGGCCGGGACCTGGGCGGACGGAACAGTGCCCGACGACGCTGACGTGATCGTCGGTATCGACGGCACCCCCGTTCGAAGCCACGAGGACCTCACCCGGTATCTCCTCTTGCACACCCGCCCGGGCGAGACGGTAACGCTCAGTATCTACAGAGACGGTCGACGGATACAGGTCGAACTCGAACTGGGAGAACGCCCGCCCCCGAACGACATTCCCTGAGCGACTCGCTTTTCTGGGAAGGATCGACCGCGATACCATGGTTGCTCGTGGTCCCTTACGACTCCGCCGTCTCCTCGAACCGTCGACCCATCGCGGCGACCGCTTCCACGACTTCGAGAAGGCCCAGCCAGGTGTTCTGGCCGGCCCTGAGCGCCACGGGGTCGGCCGCTTCGACGACGAGATCGAGTTCCGCTCCGGAACGAGTCATCGATACTGCAGTGCGGTCGCTCTCGATGGCGCCGACTTCCGGGCGGAGTGCCGACTCGACGAGCTTCGCCTCGGTTCCGGACGGATACGAAAGAACAACCGTCGTTTGGTACACGACTCGGCGGTTACTCGACCGATATTTCCTTGATGTCCCGACTGCGCTCCTTGAGCAGCACGCGGTGACCGCAGTAGGGGCATCTGACCCCGCCGTACTCGTCGAGTTCGACGTCGCGCTTGCACCGGGAGCACTTGTAGGACATTATTCTTCGGTCTCCTCCTCCTCGCCGTCGGAGAGTGCGGTCCTGATCGAACGCGTCACGGCACGGCCACCGGGTGTCTCGGGCCGGTAGGCGCCGCCGGTAAACGTGTAGCCACAACTGTCACACTCCCAGATGCCACTTCCCTGGCGGTCGACGGCCGCGGAGCCACACTCCGGGCACACGTGGTCCGCGTGCATGTCCGACTCGATTTCGGCGACGCGTCGGCGGGCAAGCCGGCCGTAGCGGGCACCGAATCGGCCCGCACTCCCGGTCCGTCGACGGCGATCGGATTTGCTCATGCTCCGTGGTAGTCAAAGCGCGGTTAAAAACGTGTTGTGTCCGGGCCGGCGGCGACTCACTCCGCTCGCAGTCCGCCCTCGGCCAGAGCCTCGTTCAGGTCGGTCCTGATCCGCTCACCGGTGTCCCGGTCCCGCGCGGTCGTGACCACCCGGTTCTCTTGGACGCTCGACCCATCCCGTAGAACCAATCGGAGGTTTCCGTTCGTGTCCGCGCGACTCACTTTGGCTCGCATTCCCGTTCGGGACCCACTTCCACCGGCGTCGATCGGTCCCGGAACGACTTTCTTGACGTTCGGGTGCTCCGCAACGATTTGTACCGCCTGCATGCCCGTTCGATCACCGATGATCGTGGAGTGAGCGCCGCCGATCTTCTCCCGTGGTGGTGCCTCGATCACCTCGAGATCGGCTTCGCCTCGGCGGTCGAGTACCGTCTTCACTGGATCGGCCTCGGGAACTCGATAGACCGGATAGTGGATCGCCGACCGGAGGGTCTGGATGACTGCCCGGTCACCGGTCACGTAGACGGATTCGGGTCGCTTGCGTCGGATCTCGTCCGCGATCCGCCCCGCGTAGTTCCGGCGCTGGGTCCCGGAAAGCGTCTGTTCGGTTTCGGGCGTCGTCGTGATGTGTGTCTCGCCTAGGGTAGCGTCTCCGTCGAGCATTGTGAGCGTCGCCCGGGTGGCATCGATCTCGACGACGACCGCGTCCGTGTTCGCGGTGTCACAGGAGAGACAGTAGTCTCCCGGTCGTTCGAGGGGTCTCCCACACCGGCGACACGCCATACGGGCCGTATCGGGGCGGCGAGTAAAGGCGTGCTGATCCCAAGGGAAGGGCCCGATTCGGGATAGCGAAGCCGGCGTTCGGTGTTCTCGGCAAAGCCCCCAGGTTCCCGCGGACGAGGCCGAACGCCCGCTTTCGCCCACATTGAGACAACACGGCCACCAGATCGTCCCAAATCCCAGTTAACCGGGCGAAAACGAGTTTAACGCGCCACTAAGCCCGCCAAAATCGGGTTCAGGGCCTCCCTCCCTTATCTGTCCCCCTCGGATACGTCGGGATGCGATGATCGAAGCAGACCCACTATCGATTGCGCTGATGGCAAACGACGCGGCACAGACAATCATGCAAGCTGGCCCGCCCGGCGACCTGCCCGCACAGGTCCCCGACTTCGTCAGCAGCATCCTCGATGCGGTAAAGAGCTCGATCGGCGAAGGTGGTCTCGGTGAGACGATCAGCGGCCTGACGCCGGGCGGTTCGGAGGCAGCTGAGGGTGCCGAAACGGCGGCCGGCGCAGGCACCGAGACGTCCAATTAAGGATTTATCTAACCCCTCCACTACACCGGCCACCCACCCAACCCGCTGATGTACCTCCACCCAACCCGCTGATGTACCTCCACCCAACCCGCTGATGCACCTCCACCCAATCCCGCTGACGGTTCTCCTTTCGACCCCTTCTCCTCACATCTTCAGCGGAGACACCTTCAGATATTCCCGCAGGAACACCGTCGCGTAACTCCCCTTCGGCAGGCCGAACTCGAAGGTGAGAGGCCCGAAGTCGATCGTGGGCTCGATTCGAACCAGAATCGCCCGACGGGTTCCCGTGGAGTGATACGGCTCGGGGAGGTCGAAATCGTCGGGTTCGATGTCGTGCTCGTCGAGCACTGCCCGCTCGATTTCACCCGGCTCTCCTTCGGCAAGCTCGGTCTCGGTCCCGACAAGCGGGGCTGTGACGAACGCCCGGTCCCGCTCGCAGTGCCGTGTCAACACGTCGGTTTGTCCCGCCCCAACGCGCTGGATCCGATCGACGTCGGGAAGCGGGAAATCAGCCGGAGCGTCCGTGTCCGCGAAGGCGACGACGTCCCCCGCGACCGGCTCGTGGAACGGGAGTCCGGCCTCGAACCGCCGGCTCAGCACTTCGTTGAATAGCAGGGACTGGGCGGCGTTGACGAAGAGCCGACGGAGGTTCTCGGGAAAGGTCTCCAGAGCCGATCGATAGTCCGCCGCGGATTCGCCGTCCGACTCGTGTAAGTCGTGCAACATCGCCCGTTCGTAGCGCAACCGATTCGGGAACCGGTCGAGGGCGACCTCCCAGTCCCGGGTTTCCTCGACGAACTCCCGGGCCGCACTCGAGGCCGGGGGCTCCTCGGGGCTTGGATTTCCGAGATAGGCCATCACGGCACCCTCCCAGTCCCGTCGCAGGATCGCCAGCCCGACCTCGTGGGTAATCGAGCGATAGCTGCCGAAGCGCTGATGGCCGAAGTAGTTCGGGACGCCAGCCCGGCCGCCGAACTGTGCCTCGAGTTCCGCGGTAATCTCCGCCACTCGCTCGGGGGCATCGGGATCCCGGACGACGATCTCGAACTCGTTGCCGAGAAGATCGCCGAAACCCAGTCCACGCCCGGCCCGACCCACCACGTCGATCGTTGCGCCGCCGATTTCGGGGACTGCCGCGGGATCGACTCCACGAACGGAGAACAGTTGGGTCGAGACCGCCCGCTTGTCCTTCGTGCCGGCCCAGCCAACCCGCTCGCGACTGATCGAGAGTCGATTCGACAGTTCCCGTGCGAAGTCGTTCGTGTCCGTGTTCTCGAGGGTGACCCGGAGCACGATCCAGGGGTAATCCCCCGGATCGGCGTCGATTGGCTCCACGTCGAACCGCTCGCGCTCGCGCACCCGGAAATCTTCTGGCCGGTCACGGAGCCGTCCGCCGACGCCGGCCGAGTCGCTCGCATACCACTCGATTCCGTAGGGGCGTTCGTCCTCGTGGGCCGGGCGCATTTGTCCGGGTTTCGAGTGCAGGGGGCAAAACACGCTCGCTACCCGATCTCTTCAGTAAAGCGAGAGCGAGCCGGTGATGCGGTCGACTGCCTCGTCGCTCGCGGGGCCGACGGCGACGGTGGTCGGGGTGTCCGGGTCGAGTTGCGTTCGGCCGGCGTCACGGATCAGGCCTGTCGGGAGTCCCGCCGTCTTTGCCTTCTCCTGTATTTCGAAGAGCGCCCGCTCACCGTCGATTTTGAGGACGACCTTGCGCTGTCCCGCCCGTTTCCACTGCCGCACGGTGTCGTCGGTGGCGTGTTCGACGGCCGAAAGCGCGGCGTGGGCAACCTGGGCCGCGAGTTTTCCAGTGCCCATCCCCAGGTCCGATCGGACGACGATGGCCTGCTTCATGCGATCACTCTGTGATTCGGGGCCCTTAGAGGTGTCCTTTGGCTGAATAGTCGAGGGGGACATCGGGGCAATCACGTATCCTTAAGGCAATCAGGCCCGGGGATCATTGCATGATCCTCTCGGACCGCGACATCCGCTCCCGGCTCGAAGACGGCGACCTCGTCGTCGAGCCCCTCTCCGATCCCGACCTCCAGATCCAGCCCGCGAGTATCGACGTGCGGCTGGGCACGGAGTTCCTCGAATTCAGACGAACGAACATCCCGAGCATTCATCCCCAGGAGGAGAATCAGGTCGGGGATTACGTCAGCGAGACCCTCATCGAGGAGGGCGAGGAGTTCATCCTTCATCCGGGAGATTTCGTCCTCGGCACGACCAAAGAGCGGGTGGAAATTCCGGACGACCTGGTCGCGCAAGTCGAGGGGCGGTCCTCGCTGGGGCGACTTGCCGTGGTAGTGCATGCCACAGCCGGATTTGTAGATCCGGGTTTTAGAGGGCGTATAACCCTCGAACTCTCCAATCTCGGGACCGCTCCAGTGGCGCTCACCCCCGGCATGCGCATCTCCCAGATCGTCTTTACCGAACTCTCCAGCCCGGCCGAATCCCCCTACGGTTCCGAGCGGGGTTCGAAGTACCAGGACCAGGGCGGCCCGGCGGCCTCGCGGATCGGAGACGACGTCGAATTCGACCCGGAGGCGGGTGAGCAGCAGTGAAGTTCCGCGCGGAGGTCATCGCCGAGTCGGTGCTCCCGACGATCAGGGCCATGCTCGCGAGCGAACTCCGCGAACGCGGACTCACCCAACACGAGGTGGCCGAGAAGCTCGGCCTCAGCCAGAGTGCGGTCTCGAAGTACGCGCAGGGCGAGATCGCCACGAGCGACGCGGTGGCCCGAGACGAGCGCGTCCAGGAACTCGTCGCCGACCTCACTCCAGGGCTGGCGACCGGTGACGTTCGGCCGGTCCAGGCGCTCATCGAGATCGAACGGCTCCTCGGAACACTTTCGGGGCCGGGCGATCTCGTCGCCGAACTCCACGAGGAAGCCGTCCCCGAACTCAGAACCGTCGAGTACGACCTCGACTCCTTCGAACCCGATCAGGGCGCCCTCGAACGGGAACGGGCCAGAGCCTCGGTTCGTCGGGGCCTTCGAATCCTTGAACACGCGACCAGGTTCGCCGGGCTCGTTCCCCACGTCGGGTCGAATCTCGTCGAAGTTCTCGAATCGGCCTCGGCCCTCGAGGACGTCGTGGGCGTCCCCGGTCGGATTCTCGACGTAAATGGCCGCGTGGAAGTGCCCGGGGAGCCCGAGTTCGGCGTCAGCGAGTACGTCGGGGGCGTGTTGCTCGCAGCCCGCGGGGCGGGAAGCGAAGCGAAAGCGGGATTGAACCTCGCGTTCACGCCGGAGACACTCGATGCGCTCCTCGAGCGGGAAACCACCGTCGTGGAACTACACATCGAGAACCAGTCACTCGAGGCTGCCGTTTCCGAAGCGATCGCAGCGACCCCCCAGACCACCGTCCTCTACCATCGCGGCGCCGTCGGCGTCGAACCGATCGTCTACTTGCTCGGGCCGACGGCCGTCGAAGTCGCCAGAAAGGCCAGGGACGTCGCGAAAGCACGGTTTCCGGGCTGACAATTGCTCAGGACGCCCCGAAGTGCTCCCGGATCGTCGCCTCCGCGTCACGAAGCGCGGCGTCCCTGTCGAAAGCCGTCCGTGCTTCCTCCCGGGTGTCCGGGCCGGCTGCCTCGAGTTCGCGCGGCGTGTTCGACCATCCGGGGAATCGCCCGGATGATGTTGTCGACGATCGGGATGGCCGCGACCTGAGCCGACCGGGAGAGCGGGTTTAGATCGATCACGATCTCGGTTTTTCCCATCTCGGCGAGGGCTTCGGCCCGATCGCCGTCCTCGAGCGGGACGAGCACCACGTCGGCCGCGTAAATGCCGTCGGCATCGACCTTGGCTCGTTCGTGGGAGAGGCCGGGTATTCGGGCGTCGGCGGCACGCCCCTTGACGTGCTCGGCTCCATGTGCCTCGAGGTGGGACTCGATCGCGGCCATCCGGGATTCGGTCCGGTTGAACAGGTTGATCTCGAGGGCGGCGTCCACGACCGAGGCGAGTTCCACGATCGCCTCCGGCACGAGTGCAGCCACGTTGCCGTTGACGCTCAGTACGGGGGTTTCGGCGTCGAGCAGGGTCGCGGCTGCCGCGCGTTCGGCACGGTCGGCGCTGGGAATGGTCCGCTCGCCCAACAGGTAATCGAAGGCCTCCCCCCGGCCCTGTGCGATCAATCCCTGCTTGCTCGTGATCCCCTTCTCGACGCCGGCCTCGATTCGGTGTCGCGTGAGTAGCGAATCGTGGCGCGGATGGTCGGCGGGAATCTCCGCGGCGTCGGTCATTGCCGGTCCTATGCCACGGGGTGGCAAAAATCCCGCTACTCCGGGCCCGCTACTCGAGGAGCCGGGCACCACACGGGTCGATCGCCGAGACCTCGGGATCGAAGCCGGCGTCGCTAAGGGCTCGTCCGAACGCGAAGACTGTCTCCCCCAACATCGCCATCGATGCCGTGTTACCTGTGTCTTCGACGGTATCCAGAATCGATCCGACGGCTTCGGTTTCCAGCCCGATCTCCGAGCTGAAGTCCGATGCGGTCTGCACGAATCGAGCGGCGGTGGGGTTTTCCCGTAGCGATTCGAGGGCGCTCGTTCCCGCTCGGGTAATCGTTTCGGGATGTGCAGTGAGTACGTCCGGGGTCGACAGTTCTCCGAAGGTCAAAAACTCGACCCGGCCCCTCCCTGGAATTCCGTCAAGCCGTCCGTGAGGAGGGGCACCGGGTTCGAGCCGAAGCACGATCCCGCCCCGGGCCTGTGCGACCACGTCGCCCAGTCCGGTGCCGGCCTCCACGTCGGCGACGTGAGCGATCCGGATCAGCTCGTTTTCGGTGTGGCCCAGTTCGAACCCCTCGTTCGCGGCGAGGGCCGTCCCCAGTGCCATCCCACCGGAGAGGCCGAAACCCGTCCCGACCGGGAGATCGGCCTCGACGTCGACGAACGCCCGGACGTCAAGTGCCTCGAGGACGCGCCTTACGGGCTCCACAACGCTTTCATTTCCGTCGATCGAAACCGCCGTCTCGTCGGCCGCCCGGACCGACACCGTCACCCCATCACGGAGGGTGAATCCAGCCCCCCGTGACCCGGTGGTGTGCGGGTCCTCAGTCCGGTGGACGGTGAACAGGCCCGTGACGTGCCCGGGAACGAACGCCCGGGCGAGGGGCCGGTCGATCATTTCCTACGGCGAGAGCCGCGTTCGGTCCCGCGGGAAGAGGACGGCCTCCCTGATGTTGTCGAGATCGAGCATCGTGACGAGGAGCCGCTCGGCACCCATTCCCCAGCCGGCGTGTGGCGGCATTCCGTACTTGAACATCTTGGTGTAGTACTCGAAGGCGGCCGGGTCGAGACCCTGGGCCTCGAAGCCCTCAACCAGCTCGTCGTAGCGGTGTTCGCGCTGACCCCCGGAAACGAGTTCCATCCGGGGGTGGTTCAGGTCGAATCCAGTCGACACGTCCGGGTCGTCGTCCTCGTCCTTGATGTAGAACGGCTTGACCTCGGATGGCCAGTTCGTGATGAAGTAATGTTGACCGATCTCCTCGCCCAGTGCCTTCTCGGCCTCGGTGGGGAGGTCGTCACCCCAGACGAGTTGCTCGTCGACCACGCCTGTCGCGTTCGCCTGCTGGATGGCCTCCTCGTAGGTGATCCGCGGGAAGTCGTCCGCCGGGACCTCGAAGGAATTCGCGAGTCCCAGCGTTTCGAGCTGAGCGGCACAGTTCGACCCAACTGCCTCGTACACCGACCTGACGAAGGTTTCGGCGACGTCCATCGCCTCGTCGGCGTCGATGAAGGCGCTCTCGAAGTCGATGCTGGTCGCCTCGTTCAGGTGACGTGGCGTGTTGTGCTCCTCCGCGCGAAAGATCGGTCCGATCTCGAACACCCGTTCGAGGCCGGAGGCCGCGAGCAGCTGCTTGAAGAGCTGTGGGGATTGGTTCATGAACGCTTCGCGGCCGAAGTACGTGATGGGGAAGAGTTCGGTACCGCCTTCGGTTCCGGTGGCGACGATCTTCGGGGTCGTGATCTCGGTGCCGCCCAGGTCGCGGAACGTCTCGCGCCCGGCTCGAAGTACTTCGCTTCGAATCTCAAAGATGGCCCGGGTCTCGTCCCGGCGGAGATCGAGTGTCCGGTTGTCGAGGCGGGTCGAGAGTTCGGCGCCGACCTTGCCCGAGGGGTCAAGCGGGAGTTCGGGATCGGCCTTGGCGATCACGTCAAAAGTTTCGGGAACGATTTCGACGCCCGTTGGCGCCCGGTCTTCTTCGAAGACCGTTCCGGTCACCTGGATCACGCTCTCGCGGTGGACGGAGAGCGCGCGGTCGACGAGGTCCGCTTCCAGTTCGTCCTTCTCGAATTTCACCTGAATCTTGCCCGTTCGATCTCGGAGGATCAGAAAGGCGATCCCCCCGAGGTCGCGTATCTCGTGAACCCACCCGGCGATCGTGGCCTCCATGCCGGGTTCGGCGTCTGCAGCGTGTGTCCGGTCTCGCATGGGCCCAACTACACTCCGGATCGCTCTTAAACGCCCGTATTTCGGTTGGCCGATTTCGGGGAGGGTGGCGTCGGATCGGGCCCCGGTCAGGCTTCCTTGGCGCCCCGGACCGTCTCCTCGACGGCCGCGACGCCCTCCTCGTGAACCAGGTCGCCGACAACGACGACGTCAGCGACGGCCCCCATCGTCTTGGCCGACTCGTAATCGCGAATCCCGCCACCGTAAAAGAGGGTCGACTCGTCGAGCGCCTCAGCGGCGGTCCCGACGGTCTCGGGATCGCCCAGCATGCCCGAATATTCGAGGTAGACGATGTCCTGGCCGAAGAGCCGTTCCGCGATCGAGGCGTAGGCGGCCACCTCGTCGTCGTCGAGGTCGCAGTTGGCCTCCGTATAAGAGGCGACCGAGGCCTCCGGATTGAGGACGACATAGGCCTCGGTGTAGGTCCGGTCCCAGTCGATTTCGTCGATCCGCGCCCATTCCTTGTGGGCGCCGGTGATCCAGAAGGGGTCCCCGGCGTTGAACACCGTCGGGATGAGATAGCCGTCGAGTCCCGGATCCCTGATGACCACGCCCGGATTCGAGGGCTCCTGGAAGAGCGGGATGTCGTATTCCCGGCAGGCCGAAACGACCTGTTCCATTTTCTCCTCGGTCATGCCGGTGGTGCCGCCGATCTCGATGGCATCGGTCCCACTCGTACAGACGTCCGCGAAGGTGTCTCCCTCGGCGAGTTCCTTGTCGGGATCGACCTTGAGGACGTGATCCCACTGTGTCCACGGCCCGCTCATGGCTCACTGGACACTTCGGCCCGTCAAAACGGCTTCGTTTCCCGCATTCCGCCCAGTCCACAGCCAGTACGCCACTTCGTGTCGATCCACCCGCCAGGAATCAGTGATGGATGCCCATCGCTTCGATCTGCTCCTGGTACCGATTCCGGATCGTCACCTCGGTTACCTGGGCGACGTCTGCGACCTCCCTTTGAGTCTTCTTCTCGTTACACAGAAGCGAGGCGGCGTATATCGCGGCGGCCGCGTAGCCGGTCGGGGACTTGCCCGAGAGCAGTCCCTTCTCCGCGGTCGTCTCGATGATCTCGTTGGCCTTGGACTGGACCTCCTCGGAGAGTTCGAGTTCGGAGCAAAAGCGAGGGACGTACTTCTTCGGGTCGACCGGCTCCATCTCGAGGCCGAGTTCCTGGGAGACGTATCGGTAGGTTCGGCCGATCTCCTTGCGCTCGACCCGTGATACTTCGGAAATCTCCTCGAGACTCCGGGGGATGCCTTCCTTCCGGCAGGAGGCATACAGTGCTGACGTCGCGACACCCTCGATCGAGCGCCCGCGAATGAGATCTTCCTTGAGGGCGCGTCGATATATGACGGAGGCGACTTCCCGGACCGAACGCGGAACCCCGAGCGCGCTCGCCATGCGGTCGATCTCGCGAGAGTGCGAACTGGAGGTTGCGTTCGCCGGCGTCCTTGGTCCGGATGCGTTCCTGCCACTTTCGCAGCCGGTGCATCTGGCTTCGTTTCTTCGAGGAGATCGAGCGCCCGTAGGCGTCCTTGTCCTTCCAGTCGATTGTGGTCGTCAGCCCCTTGTCGTGCATCGTCTGGGTCGTCGGGGCCCCCACGCGGGACTTTTCCTGACGCTCCTGATGGTTGAAGGCGCGCCACTCCGGGCCGGGGTCGATCTTTTCCTCTTCGAGGACGAGCCCACACTCGTTACAAACGAGCTCCCCCCGGTCGGAGCTTTTGACCAGCTCCTCGGAGCCACATTCGGGACACTCCCGGACGTCCTCTTTTGACTCCTCGGTCTCGGCCGCTTGTCGCTCCCGCTGGCGGGTGGACCGTGTCATTGCACTTTTATAGTAGCAGTCTCGACCTTCATAAACCCGTTGCCTCGGTCGTTACCTCCGGTGAGCGACAGAATCGCGAAACGACACTCGCTGTCCCTGAAACGATCCGTGTACCGATGCTGAACGGCTCTCGGGTTCCGGCGCTTACTTGTGTGTCGGTCGCCGATTCGGAACCGATGCCGGTCCTGGAGTGCGACGTCGAGGCGGCAAGAGCGGAGCTGGAAGACGCAGGAGCGACCATCTTGCCGGGAAAGACCGAGCACGAGCGATACCACGCGGACCTCGGGGAGGCCCACGCGGTCGCTTACGAGGACAGCCTCGTGGTGCAAGGGAAACGACCGGTCGATATCACCTCCGTGCTGGCCGCGGACGGTAGCGGCCGTGTTTACGTCTACTTCGACGGTGCGTGTCGGGGGAATCCCGGCCCATCCGCCGTCGGGTGGGTTCTCGTGGACGGCGACGGAATCGTGGACGAAGGGGGTGAAACGATCGGCCGCGCCACGAACAACCAGGCCGAGTACGAGGCACTAATTCGCGGTCTCGAGGTCGCCGTTCGGTACGGCTACGACGAAGCCGAGATTCGAGGCGACTCGGAACTCATCGTCAAGCAGGTCTCCGGGGCCTGGAACACGAACGATCCGACCCTTCGGGAGTATCGAGTCCGAGTCCACGAATTGCTCTCGGAGTTTGGGGAATACGCGATCAAACACGTCCCCCGAGAAACGAACGAACGCGCCGACGAACTGGCGAACGAAGCGCTTGACGATGCCTGACCTCCCCGATTCGGTTTTCGAAACCGTCCGGGCCATGACCCGGACGATCCGGCGTGAGACCCACTCCGATCCGGTAGCCATTCGAGAGCGCCGGGACACGCTCCTTGACCGCTATGGATACGCCGCCCGCGTCCGCGAGGACCAGTCCGATCCGGTGCTCGTTTGCTATCCCGATCACTGGCTCGCGGACGGAACCTTCCAGCCGGAACACCTGGAATCGACCGAAAACGCGGTCGAAGGTCCCCTGTACAGCCTGCCCCAGGGGGACAGTTGGGCAGCTATCGAGGCACACAACGAGGCCCTCGCCGAGCGGGTTGCCGAGCAGTTCGGCGAGACACACGGGGCGAACGCCGCGGCGTTTGGAACGTATATGGCCAACCATCACGCTGCCCGAATCGAGGCGGCGACGTCGGTCGAAATCGAGGACTTTCTCGCGGAGTATTTTCCACGGAACGCCTGGCCCTCGGGTACGGAAGCGGCCGCCGTCGAGACGTCACTCGAACGAGTGTTCGCGGTCGCTGGCGAACCATTCCCACTGGAACGGGACGGGTGAGGAAACCCCGGTCCCAGTCCCGACAGCACGAAACGGAACGCGGCGTCAGAATCGGCTCCGGCAGGGGTTATTCGTCGTCGAGGATCGATTCGACGAACTCGTTGCGTTCCGCGTCGGTGAGGAAGTGTTCGAGTGACCAGCGCAGGTCGTCCCGGACCGCTTCGAGGCCGTCCTCGGTCAGGCCGTACTCGTTGGTGCGTTTATCGAGGGCGCTTTTTTCGACGAATCCCGCATCGACGAGGTCGTCGAGGTTGGGATACAGGCGACCGTGGTTCACTTCGTCGTCGTAGTACGCCTCGAGTTCGCGCTTGATCGCGAGCCCGTAGCGGGGCTGTTCGGCGAGAACCCGGAGGATGTTTTTCTGGAAGGCCGTCAGGTCTCGTGCCGCTGTGACCGCAACTCGGCGTCCCTTTGACATGAGTGGCCGAATGCTACTGTCTTATTTAACGCTTCTCAAATGGGTGGAGGGTGGAAATCTCTCGCAGGGTGCTTTCTCGATGGTCGGCCCGAGTCCATCTCTCTCGAACGCGTGGACCACATTTCGACTGACGGAAGACGAAACATCTATGCGGCGGAGAACTGCAGGTGTCACCATGACGAACCTGTTCGAAGACCTCGAGACCGGACCGAACTCGCCGGAGACGATATATGCCGTCATCGAGTGTCTCAAGGGCGAACGCAACAAGTACGAGTACGACAAGGACCTTCCCGGTGTGGTGCTGGACCGCGTACTCCACAGCAACGTTCACTACCCCAGTGACTACGGGTTCATTCCCCGGTCCCACTACGACGACGGCGATCCGCTCGACGTGCTCGTCCTGGTCGAGGACCGGACCTTCCCCGGCTGTGTCATCGAAGCCCGTCCCATCGCACTCATGCGGATGGACGACGACGGCGAACAGGACGACAAGGTGCTGGCCGTTCCGGTCGAGGATCCCCGTTATGACCACCTCGAGGACCTCGAAGACGTCCCCCAACAGACACTTGACGAGGTCGCGGAGTTCTTCGAGACCTACAAGAACCTCGAGCCGGGCAAGGAAGTCGAGACCCTCGGCTGGGACGACCGCGAGGCCGCCTTCGAAGCAATCGAGCACTCCCAGGAACTGTACCGGGAGAAACTCGCGTAACTGGAGAGCGGCGCGGCTTTTCGCCGATCGACTCCGTTGATGAGCCGGAGACATTACCCGTGGGACAGCTCATGTATTATGCGTATGGGTAATTTCTTGTGGCCTCCTCGCATAGACCGATCCGTGATGGCTGCACGAACGACCCGCGTCGGAATCCGCCATTTGACCGTGGTTCCGGCGAACTTCGAACCCGGTATCGAGTCCGAACGCGCCGATGACGAGGCGGACTCGAATTTCGAGACACCCGGTGAGTAGCCAGCCGCTTTTTCTGGATCGCTTTTCAGCAGTTTCCCGGTATCCGTCCCGAACGGGTAGCCGTCGCTGCCCGCTCAAAAACTCTCCCCGTACCCGCGCCCGCGGATACGAACCTTCTTGGGGATGAAAGCGATAGAAGCAGCCTGATATGGGTCTGTTCGATCGGTTACGCGGGGACGACGGTCCGCGCGTGGCGTTTCTGGGTATCGATGGTGTCCCGTGGTCGCTCATCGCGGACAATCCGGAGCGGTTCCCGAACCTCACTGCGCTGGCCGAGGAAGGTGCCGGCGGTCCGATGCGGAGTATCGTGCCGCCGGAATCGAGCGCCTGTTGGCCCGCGCTGACGACGGGAACGAACCCCGGGAAAACTGGCGTGTACGGTTTTCAGGACCGCGAGGTCGGTTCCTATGACACCTACGTCCCGATGGGGAACGACGTGCAGTCCACGCGGCTCTGGGCTCGCGTCGACGAGGCCGGGCGGGACGCGACCGTCATGAACGTCCCCGTGACGTTTCCGCCGGACCGGGAGCCAACAAGAATGGTTTCGGGGTTCCTGTCGCCCTCCGTCGAGAAAGCCGCCCTGCCCGAGTCGTTTGCCGCGGACCTCGAATCGATGGGCTACCGTATCGACGTGAACGCGAAACTGGGGCACGAAGAGGACAAAACGGCGTTCATCGAGGACGCCCACGAGACTCTCGACGCGAGGACGGCGGCCTTCGAGAAATACCTCGCGGAGGACGACTGGGACCTCTTCTTCGGCGTCTTTATGACGACCGACCGGGTGAACCACTTCCTCTTCGAGCACTACGAGCGGGACGGCGAATATCAGGAGGCGTTCCTCGACTTCTACGAATCCGTCGACGAATCCCTCGGCTCGATCCGCGACAGTCTTCCCGAGGACACGACGATGGTCGTCGCGAGCGATCACGGGTTTACCACCCTGGATTACGAAGTTCACTTGAACGCCTGGCTGGAGCAGGAGGGCTGGCTCTCCTATGCCACCGACGAGCCGGAAGACCTGGCGGACATCGACAGCGAAACGACGGCGTACTCGTTCATCCCGGGACGCTTCTACGTCAACCTCGAAGGTCGGGAACCCCGCGGATCGGTCCCCGAATCCGAGTACGAGCAGGTCCGAGCCGAACTCACGGACGCTCTCGAATCGCTCACCGGCCCCGAAGGCCGGTCGGTTATCGACCGGGTGGTTCCCAAGGAGGACGCGTTTTCCGGGGCCCACGACGACATCGGCCCGGACCTGGTCGCGATTCCGAACGACGGGTTCGACCTGAAGTCGGGCTTCTCGGGCCACGGGGAGGTCTTCGGCACCGGGCCGCGAAACGGGATGCACACCTTTGACGAAGCGACGCTCCTGATCGACGACCCCGAGATCACGATTCCGCCCGAAACCGACCTGCTCGACATCACCCCGACGATTCTGGATCTGCTCGAAATCGACGTCGATGCGGGGGAATTCGACGGCGAAAGCCTCGCGTAACGACCGCTTCGGTCTTCTCCCCGACGTTTAAGGGCAATGGCCGGCCCACTTCGCCGGGATGCCCGAACGACGGACCATCGACGACCGACTGTCGGCACTCGAGCGCCGGCTGGACGAGCGGGGGACTTCCGGGGAGGAACCCCCTCGAGTGACTGCAGCCGAATCGGCTGGCGGGTCCGGCAAGTCTGGCGGAGCCGATACTGCCGAACTCGTGGAGCGAGTCGAGACGCTCGAAGCCGAAATCGCCGAACTCGAGGCTGGGCTGCGGGCGCTTCGGGGCTACGTCGGAAACGTCGAACACGTCAACGAGAGCGTCGAGCGTCGTGCGAACGCGGCGATCGCGGCCGTCGAACGCCTCGAATCCGCCCCGAAGACGCCACCGCCGATTGCGACCGCAACCCCCGGTGGCGAGGCTTCCAAGGATGTGTCAGGACAGCGGGCTCATTCGACAGGGTCGGCCGAAGCGACCGAAACCGAACCGGCGGAGACAGGGATTTTCGACCGGCTCAAAGCCCTCCGATGAGCGTCCGGCTGCTGCTCGCCGTCGTCCTCGCGGCCGTACTCGTCGCCGCCTCGATGCCTGCGATCGATGCCGCCCGGCGGGCCCGAGGCCGATCTCGGAACTCTCGAGGACCGTCGAGGAGATCGAGACCGCGACCGCGGCCATCGTGCGGCACAGCGATCCGGTCCCACCGGGTGTTCCCGGTGCCACCCGTCGTATTACCGTGGAGCCGCCAACACAGCCGGACGATGCCAGCTTGACCATCGGCCCAGTTCCCGACTCGAACCCGCGAAACGGCAGTGTCCTCACGGTGCGGATCCCCGGTGAACCAGCCGATCGGACCTACCTCTCTCCGACTGTCAGGCCGCTGGGCTCGGACGGGACCGTTCAGTGGGACGGATCGATGGCAGTCACCGAGCCGATCGAACTCACCTTCACTTACCGACGTGTGGGTGGCACGGCGGTCATCGAAGTCACCCGAGGGTTCAAATAGGGACGTCGGGCCATGCCCGTTCATGTTCGGGGAGAACGCGGCGGCCGAGCCGGAATGTCAGTGCCAACCGACGGTGGACGACGGGACACTCCTCGTCGACGCGTCCGACTGTCCGGCTGACGGGCGGCTCGCGGAGCGTGCGGCCTGCCGGCGCACGGTCCTCGAGGCGCTCGAATCGGGGACCGTTTCCCAACTTCGGGTCCACACCGGCGGCGTCGACCGCGTTTATCGCGAGGAAACGGTCGCCGCCCTCGTTGCCACGGCCGAATTCGCCACGCGAATCGCCGGCCGGGACGAGCGCCTTGTCGACCTGGCTCGAGAGGACCCGGTGGCAGCCGCGGCGGAGGCCAGCGGTCGAGCCGGGCTCGTCGGAGACGTAGCCGACACCACGGGATTCGCCGCACTCGGATCGGAGACTGGCGGTTCCCGATCCCTCTTCGATCCAGCGCGAATTCCGGCGATTACCGCGAGTTACCTCGACTCGCGGCCACCCGCGGACGGCATCCTTCGTACCTCCCGGGTGACCGGTTCGGGCGCGACCGTCCGCATCTACGCCCGGCCCGACGGCCGATCCGTCTACCAGCTCGAACCCCTCGAGTACACGCTCGATGACGGCGCTCTTGAAACACTCGCGGCGGCACGGGAGAAACTCGTCTGTACGGACCCGGACTCGCCGACGGATCACCGGGAGGCCGTCTCGGCCGTCGCGGGGCAGGACTGTCCGGTCGACACCCTCACGCAGGTGCTCCGGAAACACACCGCAGGCTACGGCGTCTTCGAGGACCTGTTCAGCGACGAGCAGGTCTCGGAGGTGTTCGTCAACGCGCCGGCGACGAAAAACCCGCTTTTCGTCCGACTCCCCGGCGAAGAACTCGCGACCAACGTCACGCTCACCGCTCGTGGGGCTGACCGACTTGCCGCCGGGCTGCGGACGGAAAGTGGACGAGCGTTCTCCCGCTCCGCGCCGACGATCGACGCGTCACTCTCCGGGGTGGGCCAGGCCGAATCGATCCGGGTGGCCGGTGTCCGTGAACCGGCAAGCGACGGGTACGCGTTCGCACTTAGGGCCGAGGGAACCGACCGCTGGCGACTGCCCCGACTCGTTGGAAACGACACGTTGGGCCCCCACGCCGCCGGACTGCTTTCGGTCGGGATGGCCCGCGGGGCGGCGATGCTCGTCGCCGGGCCACGCGGGGCCGGCAAGACGACGATGACCTCGGCGTTGCTCTGGGAACTCGATCCCGAAACCCGGCTGTTGGCAATCGAGGACACGCCTGAATTACCCGTTCGGGCACTCCAGAACGCTGGACGGGACGCTCAGCGCCTCGAAGCGGCTTCGGACGCGGGGAGCGCGATCGACCCGCCGACGGCGCTTCGGACGGCCCTCCGGTTCGGGAACGGAGCACTTGCAATTGGGGAGGTCCGCGGCGAGGAGGCGTCGGTCCTGTACGAAGCGATGCGAGTCGGCGCCGCCAGCGACACGGTCATCGGGACGATTCACGGCGAGGGCTACGACGGGGTGAAAGAACGGGTCGTCGCCGACCTCGGAGTGCCCGAATCCTCCTTTGCAGTCACCGACCTGCTCGTCACGTTGGCCCCGACGGCCGACGGCAAGCGAGTCGTTACGATCGAGGAGGTCACGGACGGAGGAAGCGCCACGCTGTTCGAATACGACGGCACTCGACTCGAGCCGACACCCCGACTTGCCCGGGGAAACAGCCGATTCGTGGCCTCGATCACCCGGCCCGGAGAAACCTACGCTGACACGATGACGCGGATCGAATCCCGGGCCGAGTCACTCGAACCGACGACGTTGCAGCGCGATCGAACGCCCGGGGAGGCCGCCGCAGATGCTTGAGACGCGATCGGTATCGGCGGGAATCCAGTGGCTCAGGGACGAGCTGTCGCTTTCGGTGTTGAGCCCTCGCCTGGCGGCGTGGCTGGCGCAGTTCCGCCGCCGCCGGGCCGTTGGGGCCGGTCCCGACCTCCTGGCCTTCGCGATTCTCCAGCTCACCCTTACGCCCTCCCTGGAACGGGCGGCAGACTTCGCCATACACGCTGTCGACGGGCGATTGAGTCGCTCGCTCCGTGCGCATCGACTCGCGACGGTCTCCGGGGAGCGGGCCGTTCGGGATTTCGCCGCCGAGTGGGCTCCGTTCGACCGCTCGCTCAAGCGGTCGGTCACGCTCATGGGCGTGGCCATGGACGCCCCGAAGGACCGCCAACGGGAAACCCTCGAAGCGGCCCTTGAAGCGGTGCTCGAAGGGGCTCGGGAACGAGTGGTCGAATTTTCGGCGGCGATCCGCGGGCCGGCGATGGGGATCTACGCGTTCGGTGTGATGCTTCCGCTCGCGTTGGTCGGGCTGCTTCCCGTCCTCGCTTCCTCGGGCGGCGGCGTTTCGACGCTCGCCCTCGGGATCGTCTACGACCTGCTCATTCCGGTTGGACTGGCCGGGAGTGGCCTCTGGCTGTGGGGACGCCGACCCGCCGTGACGGACACCGCCTTCGATGTCGGCCTCCTCGAGCACGCGAGATCGCCGGCATATGCGCTCAGCACTGGGGCGGGCGCGGCGGCATTCGGCGGGATGGCAGCCCACTTCTTTGCGCCCGCCTGGGTGATTCCGATCGTCGCCGTCGGAATCGGACTTGGGACCGTCCTTCTCGTCGGGCTTCAGCCCGTCCTCGAGGAGGTCGAACGTCTCGACCGGCTCGAAGCTCGCCTTCCCGACGCGCTGTCGATCGTCGGGCAGCGACTCGGCGAGGGCGAGCCCGTCGAAACCGCGATCGGGTCGGTTGCTGAGCGGTTCGACGGTCCGCTGGGCGACCTGTTCGGCCGGGCCACCACTCGACAGGCTCGATCCGGCGAGCCCATGGCAACGGTATTTCTTGCCGAAAACGGACTCTTGACGGACGTCCCGAGACAGCGCGTCCGGGCAGGGCTCTCCCTCGCGATGACTGCCGGCGAGTACGGCGCTCCGGGTGGCGAGACGCTGCACGCAGTCGGTGAGTATCTCGGCGAACTCCTCGACGTGGAGCGGGCCGCTCGACGGGAACTCGCACAGACCACCAGCACGCTCCGACAGACCGCCGTCGTGTTCGCCCCGGCCATTGCCGGTGTGACTGTGGCCCTTGCGACCGGGATGGGGGCGGTCGACGGCACCGATCAGGCACTCGACGTCGCCGCGCTCGGGCAGGTTATCGGCATCTACGTCCTGCTCCTCGGAGCGGTGCTTCCGTCGCTGTCAGTGGTCCTCGAGCGGGGATTCGATCCGGTCCGGATGGGATACCAGAGCGGTATCGCCCTCGCTGTCGGGGCGGTCGTCTATCCGCTCAGTTTCATCGCCGCCCGGACGCTGGTGTACGTTTAAGTAGGAACACCGGACCACCTCCTCCCATGTTCGGATTGCCCGCCGAGACGACGTGGGTCTGGGTCGGCCTGACCCTCGCCTCGGCCGCGATGCTGGCTGTCGTCCTTGGCGTCCCGACCGCCGCGCCGAACGCAGAACGGGCCGCGACGGCCGTCGAGGAGGTGGCGGTCAGCGAGCACGGTGGCGAAGCGACGCTGGAACTGCGTGCCCAGGAGATTCGCCTCGGTCCCGACCGGATCGGACTCCGTGGGCCGGGCGGGAGCGCCCATGCGGACATCCGCTATGGGACAATCATCCCCGTCCCACCGGACTCGAAGCTCGAACTGGTTCTCGACGGACAGCCCCCGGAGACGGTTTTCGTGCGTCCAGCGACGTTTCGAAAGGCGGCATCGGGCACCCGGTCTCGCACCCCCGAGTGGCGGGAGGCCGGCGATCAGTTGCGAATCAAATGGGTCCACTACGGGGAGGTGAGCGGTGTTCTCGTCGGCGCGTAGGGGGCAGGTCGAGCCGCTCCCGGCGCTGTTGGCTCTCGCCGTTTTCGCGATCGGCCTGTCGCTGTACGGGGCCACCCTCGAGGGCGTTGCACTCAACACCGGTCCCGAGGTGAGCGATGCGACGATGGATGCGGCCTTCGGGACGCTCTCGGAAGGACCGGTCGTCGTTCCGGAACGTTTGGAGACCCGAGCGGCGGATCTCCCCGATGGAGTGGCCGTGATTCTGCGAGCCGACGGCCGGACCTGGGTCAGGGGAAACCCTCCGGAGACGGCCGAGAAATCGCGGCGCCGCCACGTCTTGGTCCGGACCGACTCCGGCGAGGTACCCGGAACCCTCCGGGTGGAAGCATGACCGCCGACCGGGGGATCAGCACGCCCATCGACGTGGTCCTCGGATTGCTCATGGTGGGACTCGCCGCCGGCGTCGTCGTGACGGCTGCCCCAGCCCCCGTCGACGCGCCGCCGAACGACGCACGTGCGACGATTCTTGGCAGTTCTGTCACTGTCGAATTCGGCACCGACGCCGGCGACTGGACCGTCAGGAAGACCGTCGGCGGATTGCTGGCCGACGCTGCCGTCGCCGGCCAGGGCGATCTCACCGTTCACGAACGAGCCTACCGCCGCGCTACTCGGAAAGCGATTACCGACCACGTCCAGACTCACAATGCTCACCTCCAACTCGTCGGCGTCTGTCGGGGAACGGAATCGGTCGAACCGCTCGTTGCTGGTCAAAGCCCACCGAACGATCGGCCCATTCGGGCGACTGTTTACGAGGTCCCCCAGCCACCTTCAGATGGGGAGAGCCAGCACGCCTGTGACCCGATTGTGGTGCTTCGGCGGTGGTCGCCGTGAACTTCGATAGCGACCGACGAGGTCGAATTCCCTTCGCCTTCCTCGGGGCGATTTTGCTGCTCTCGAGTTCGCTGTACGCGATCTCGCTTGCCCCACCGCCGGCGACCGCGCCAGCTGCTGACGAGGTCGTCACCGACGCCCAGGTCGAGACCCGCCTGGCACTCGAGGCTGCGATCCGCGAGGCGGATCGAAAGGCGGCAGCTGAACCGGTTCTCGAACCGAGCGAGAGTGGGCTCGGGGCGGTCTTGCCCAACTCGAAAACGTTCGAACGGGCCCTCGAACTCCGGATCGCGGGGGCGGCCCGTCGCGCAGTGAACGGCACGAATGCGAGCCGGGAGAGCCTCAAAGCCTCGGTGTCACTTCCCCCGATCCACGAACGGGAATCGGCGAACCGGGCGCTGCAGAACGTCACCATCACCCAGGTCAATGGGGAGTTATACCGGGTTCGAATCGAGGGACTCCATGTCACGGTGACCCGGCACGAGCGTCCAATCGATCGGTTCCGGTACAACGCCACGATTACGACCGAACTTCCCTCGCTTGAATTGCACGAGCGGACCAACCGCTTCGAGTCGCGGCTCAACGCCGGCCTCGCTGATCCCGGGCTCACCCGCGATCTCACGGCGCGGCTCTTTCCGATCGTCTGGATGCGAGGGTACGCACAGTACGGTGGTGCCCCGATTACCAACGTCCTCGCCAATCGACACGTCGAAGTGATGACCAACGACGCCGTTCTCGCCCAGCAGGCGGCCGTGTTCGGGACCGAGGACCCGGCCGGGAGGCGGGCCACCAGAATCGCCTCCGCGGACGTGGCTGCCCGAGACGCCTTCCTCGGGGCCGAGGAAACCGTAAAATCGCACTTGAGCGCGCCACAGTCGGAGCCGAAAGGGGCGGGCGAACCCGACGCTGCGCCCGAGGTACCCCTTCCGAGCGTCGTGGACACCGAACAGTCCGTCGACGCGAATCACACGGCGGATTCGGCGTATCTCGATTTCGTCGAGGGGCAGTCCGGTCGGGGTCTCGACGCGACCGTCGATGCGGTCTATCGGGCGGACGTTCGGGTCGAGGGTCGGGCCACCGCACGGAAAACTGAACGGGACAGTTCTGGCTCGCCACCGGAGAACTCCTCGAGGATCTTCACGAGCTCCCGCACCGATCGGTGGCTCGACGATGGCTCGTTCGCCGATGGCGCGGGATCGACGCTCCGCACGTATACGGGCCGGGTGATCGAGAAAACCGTGAGGACCCACTACTGGGCGGGGAACGGCACCTGGGGGACGACCAAGACATTCGAGTGGACGACCTATCGGGTGGGGCTGGATCTCACCTGCCGGTATCGAGATCCGGGGATCGCCCCTGATCGACCCGACAAGCGGTGCCCGTTCGGCCCGGTCGCCCGCGATCGAATCGTGAGCGCCGGGACGAATCGACTGCTCTCCGGCTCCGCGCTCGAAAACCGCGCGATCGATGCCGTCACCGGGAGCGGTGATACGAGCTGGAGACGGGTGGACATCTCGCCACCCGAATCGGCGGTGCGAAGGGCACAGCGACGGACGGCCGACCTGCGGCGGGACGTTCGTGATATCTCCGTCTCCCTCGAAACCCGGTCGGTGGCGAGTTCGACCAATCCGGCAGCGGAACTGGCCGGGGCGATCGGGGACGATCGGGCGGAACTGCTCGGGACACCGTCCCGGTACGGGAGCGCTGCGGATCGCGCGGTCGCGGCCGCGCGGGTGACCTATCTCGACCGGGTCCAGCGTCGCCTCGAATCCAAGACGCCGGTCGTCCAGAAGGCGCAGAACGCCTTCGCCGACCAGCTCGCCTCACACATGGTTCCAAGCAGTCCCCCCGAACGGTCGACTCCGAGCACGGACACGTACGTGGCAACCGTCGACGGCGGACCGGCCTACCTCTCCGTCGATCCGCCGGGCGAGAGCGAGCCCCGGCTTTCCGCGCGGAACGTGAACCTCTTCACGATTCCCTACGGTGATGCAGCCGATGCAGTTAGCGAGCGGATCGGCGAGGGAAGTCAGGCGACGGTGTCGCTCAGAACCGCCGCCCAGACACTCGCTGCCGTCGACGCGTCGGGAGCGGGCGACCGTCGAGCCCGGAGTACGCTTCGCCGGGACGTGGCCGACGCGGTCGATTCGGCCACCGACCAGTACGTGGAGGCACTCGCTGGATCGATGGGCACTCGCGAGGCCCATCGACTGGTCGAGTCGACGGTCGAGCGGTGGGATTCCGTCGCCGCCAGGGGCCTGGCGGTCACGGACGGCCGAATGGCCCGGGCGATCGCTGCAGAGCTCCCGAACAGCCTCTCGGAGCGGGAACACGACCGCCTCGAAGTGGCACTCCGCGTCGCCGGGACCGACGCCCAGTCGGAAACTTCGGTTCAGGTGTCCGAGTCGCTCGTCGAACGGGCCCGAAAGGTGTCGACGTCGTCGGATTCGTCGCTCGTCGAGGAGTCGACCAAGGCCGCTGGGGCCGAAGTCGGGAAGCAGGCGTGGAACGCGGCGACGGGGGCGACGGCCACGAAATTGCCGGCCGGGCTGCCGCTCCTTCCCGTCCCTGGGTCGTGGTACGCGACGGCGAACGCCTGGACGGTGGCAGTCGAGGGCTCCTACGACCGGTTTGCAGTCCGGGCCTACCGAGTCGCCCCCGGAACCTCTTCGAACGGAACCGTCGAGTACGTCAGGGAGGAGCGGACGGTCACCGCGGATGTGGACGGTGACGGCGATTCCGAACGCCTCGGGACCAACCGGGAACTCAGTCTCGACGCCCGGACGGGGGTCGTCATCGTGGTGCCGCCCGGCGGAACCGGCGTCGGCGACGTGGACGGCCAACGGAGCGAGGAGTCCCCCGCGTGGTGAGAGCTCGTGAATCGGCCGCCGCTTGCGCGCTTTTTGGACGAAGCCGTTTTGCCGTCTGCGGACGTGACCGAAGGCGGGACAGTCGGGCGGACTTATGCGAACCTGCTCGGTGTATTGGGAACCGTCCTGACGTCTCAGGATCTCGCGATCGTCGCCGGTCGGACGGGGATCAACCGGCAGCGACTCGAGGCGATCGTCTCGGGAGCCACGGCCGGGACTCCCGGCCGTGACGATGGACTCACGTTGGGGATGGCGGCGACGATTCTCGCGACGGAATCGACGTTTTCGCCGTCCGAGGTCCGGGCACGGTGCAGGGACCACCTGCTCGTCCAGATGAGTCGGGGCCCCATCGACGCCGAGTCGCTCGCGGCGGCGTACGGATTTGGCGATGCTGGCGAACTCCGGGCCAAAATCGACGGTGACCGACCACTCCCGCTTCGGGAATACGCCAGGCTTCGGGTCGCTGTCGACCGATAAGCAGGTGGCTCGGGGCCGCCCACTGGATGTCGCCTGGAACACTGGAGATCAACCGGCCTCCGAATCGGAAACCTTGATTGGGGCCGCGGCGAAATCGGACTCGTGCAGCCCCCGGAAACACCCACTGTCGAGCGCCGCCGCTTGCAGGTCTTCTCGTCGCTTCTGGTGCTGGTCTTTCTGGTCAACTTCGCTCGGGTGGTGTTCGCGCCGCTGCTCGATCCGTTCATCCGGGTGTTCGACGCCGGCGAGGCGACCGTCGGGCTCATCGCCACGCTCGCCTGGCTCGGAAGCGCCGTTCCGCGACTTCCGACGGGCTATCTCCTTACCCGGTTCAAACGGGAACAGGTCGTTCTCGGCACCGGGATCCTGCTGACGGGTGCCGCCCTGTTCACCGCCCTCGCCCAATCGGTCTGGCACGTGGGGATCGGGGCGTTCCTGCTCGGCACCTCGAGTGGTATTTATTTCATCGCGGCGAACCCGCTCGTGAGCGAACTCTTCCCCGACCGGGTCGGGCGTGTGCTCGGCATTCATGGGACAGCCGGACAAACCGCCGCCGTGGTCGCACCGTTACTGGTGAGCGCCGCAATCGCCCTCTACAACTGGCGCCTGCTCTTCGTGGTCATGGCCCTTGCTGCGATGGCCGGAACGGGGTGGCTCGTCGTGACCGCTCGCCGGACCGAACTCCCGGACGTGGGCCGGGGTGAGCAACATCTCTTGCGCTCGGTGCGGGCTCACTGGCCCATCGTCGTGACCGCAGTCGCGGTCATCGGGGCCACGGGCTTCGTCTGGAACGGCTTTTTCAACTTCTTCGTGCGGTATCTCATCACGACGAAGTCCCTTTCTCCCGGGATGGCCGGGACGATGCTGACGCTCATTTTCGCGGCCGGACTTCCGGCCTTCTTCTACGGTGGCCAACTCGCGGACCGACTGCCGCGTGTTCCACTTATGTTGGGAATCATCGGCTTCTTCGTCGTCTCCTTGGTCGTGATGACGGTCGTCGACGGCCTGCTTGGGATCGCACTCGTCACGATCGTGATGGGACTGGTGTTTCATAGCCTCTTGCCGGTCATCGATACGTACCTCCTCACCGCCCTCCCCGATGCCGACCGCTCGAGTGCCTATTCGGCCTACAGCGCCTCGATGATGGTCATCCAGGCGAGCGCGAGTCTGGTCGTCGGCATGCTCGTGGAGGCCGGGTTCGCCTTCGATCAGGTCTACCGGACGTTTTCGATCGTGCTGGTCGGTGTGTTCTTCGTTCTCTTCGTGCTGTACGCGACACACCGGCTCCCCAAAGGGACACAGTGATGGCCGGGCGGGTTCAGGGACGCCGTATGGAGCTTTCAGGGGACCAACTCGCGGGGATCGTCGACCAGTTCGGCGCGCTCTCGCCGCCGGAGATGCGCCGGGCGATCCGGGAGACGGCCTTTCGTGCCGGAGTCGATCTCGACGAGGAGACGATCGAGGAGTGGATCGACCAGGCCCAGGCCGATTTTTCCCTGCTGAAAGTGGAACTGGACGGGGACCCCCTCGTCGTCCCCGGCCCCCGCGCGTTCCCCGAGGTGCCGGAGTCCGCGGGGGACCTCCCACATGTCCTCGATGTCGATCCCCGAACCGTGCCCGAGGAGACACTCGAAACGGGGCTCAGGAACCGGCTCGCCGCCAAAACGGCGACGATCGAGGATCCGGACCGGGCCCACGATCTCATCGACGTGACCTACGACGCGGAGGCCTGGGCCGGCATCGATCTCGGGGACGTTCGCGAGCGACTCGCGGATCTCGCGGAGCAGGAAACCTAAGTTCCTGTGTGCGAACTGGGCGTATGGACCTCGGCCCGGTCGCCGGTCGCGATCCGACGGTCGTTCCAGACCCGTCCCGGAAAGCTGCGGTGCTTATCCCGGTCATCGACGGGGCCGATCCGGAACTCGTCTTTATCGAGCGGGCCGCGAACCTCCTGGAACACCCCGGAGAAATGGGATTCCCGGGCGGGGGGTACGAACCGAAGGACGGGGACCGTCAAGCGACGGCGGTTCGCGAGTCCGGCGAGGAGATCGGCCTACTGCCGGAGGAGATCACTCCGGTCGGTCGGCTCGACGACATCGAGACGGTGACCGGCTACACGGTTTCGCCGTTCGTCGCCCGGGTGCCCGAACGCGACTATCGACCGACAGACGCCGAGGTCGCAGAGGTGGTTCCGCTGCCGGTGGCTGCACTCACCGACCCGGAGAACCACACCTTTGAGCCCCGGGAACACCCGGAATACGGAACCGTGCCATGCCATCACTTTCGGGTCGGGGACTACACGATCTGGGGCGCGACGGCCAGAATGCTGGTCCAGTTGCTCACGGTCGGGACCGAGTGGGAAACGCCGGAACCGCCGGCCCAGTCGCTGGGCGAGTTGATCGGCGGGGAAGGGATCGGCGATTAGACAGTGATGTCTTCCAGCGTGTCTGTCTGCCCACAGTACGGGCAGGCGAAGTCTTCGACACCCGTGTCCTCGGGCATGTCATAGGTGTAGTGGGCCTCGAACATGTCGAGTTCGCAATCGGGATTCGTGCACTTGAACTCCTTCGTCGGTGGCATAGCCGCCTTTCGTCGCGGGTGGGTTTAAGCCCCGTGGGCCGGCCCGAGACCCCTCCGTGGGCCGGGCCCGGTGTCCTTTTCCCGGTCGGACGGTAAACGGAGTCGATGACTGATCCCGGCGCGCTCTCGGTGGTTCTCGTCGACGGCTACGTCGACGAACCGGCCCACTTCGGGGTTCCGCCGTACGTTTCGACCTATCCCCGGTACACGGCCGGTGCGCTCCGGGACGCTGGGGTCCCACGCGAAGCGATTACATATCACACGATCGACGGGTTGCGCGAGGACCGCTCCCGGTGGCGGGAGGTCGAATCGGCCGATCTACTGGTCTACCTCGGCGGGATGACCGTTCCCGGGAGTTACGTCGGTGGCACGCCAGCCGAACCGGACGAGGCCCGAAAGCTAGCCTGGACGGCCAAGGGAACGAGCGTGATGGGCGGCCCGGTTCGCTTCGGCGTCGGCGGCACGAACGAGGGCGGAACCGAAACGTCGCGGGAGGACCTCGACTTCGACTTCCTGGCCATGGCCGACGTGGAAGCGGGCGTCTACGATCTCGTACAGAACGGCCTCGAGGGTTTCAATGATCGCTACCGCGACCTCGCCGAAGCGGATCGCTGGGCCAAACAGGGGGCCTTCGTCGTGGAACAGCACCCCGACCACCCCGACGGGCTCATTGCCGAAATCGAGACCGCCAGGGGCTGTGCGTTCCGGTGTTCGTTCTGCACCGAACCGATGTACGGCGATCCGACCTTCCGCGAGCCGTCGGCGATCCACGCGGAGGTGGGGGCGCTCGCCGATTGGGGAGTCTCGCACTTCCGGCTCGGCCGGCAGGCCGACATTCTCGCGTATGGGGGTGACGGCGAGCGTCCCAACCCCGAGGCACTGGAGGCACTCTATTCGGGGATTCGGGAGGTCGCGCCGGCCCTCGACACCCTCCACATGGACAACATGAACCCGGTGACGATCGTGAACTACCCCGATCGTTCCCGGGCAGCCCTCTCGATCATCGCGAAATACAACACGCCCGGGGACACGGCTGCCTTCGGGGTCGAGAGCGCCGATCCGGTGGTGCAGGAAGCGAACGATCTCCTCGTCACCCCCGAGGAGGCCCTGGAGGCCGTCCGGATCGTCAACGAGGTCGGCGGGTGGCGGCCGGGCGAGGACCAGTCCGTTGCCCCGTCGACCGATCCGGAGATTCCCACGCGGCTCCCGACGCTGCTCCCGGGGCTCAACTTCGTCCACGGGTTGGCCGGCGAGCGCGAGGAGACCTTCGAGCACAACCGCGAATTCCTCGATTCCGTCCTCGAGGCGGGGCTGATGGTCCGACGGATCAACATTCGACAGGTGATGGCCTTCGAAGGCACGGAGATGGAGTCGACGGGCGCTGCCCTCGCGAAGGCCCACAAGAAGCAGTTCAAATCCTACCGGGCCGCCGTCCGGGAGGAGATCGACGTTCCGATGCTTCGCCGGGTCGCCCCGCCGGGGACGGTGCTGCCGGACGTGCGGACGGAGTACCACGAGGGCGAGCACACGTTCGGGCGACAGGCCGGCACGTACCCACTCCTCGTCGGGATTCCTGGCGAGCATCCGCTCGGAACTCATCTCGACACGATCGTGGTCGATCACGGGCCGCGATCGGTCACGGCGGTGCCCTATCCGCTCTCGCTTGCCGAGGCCACCATGGACGAACTGACGGCCATTCCCGGCATCGGCACCTCGACCGCCGGTGACATACTCGTCGGTCGACCCTACGACTCCCTCGACGCCGCTCCTGCCGCAGAAACACTCGCGCCGTACTTCGGTGAGCCGGCTACTCGAACCGTACTTCGGTGAGCCGGTTACTCGAACTCCTCTTCGATGACCTCGCCGACGGCGAAGTTCGACTTCACCTCGCTGATTTCGACTTTCACGCGCTCGCCCATCTCCGCCCCTGGAACGATGATGACGTAGCCGCGTTCGACACGGGCGATACCGTCACCCTGCTTCCCGATGTCCTCGATTTCGACGTAGCGTATCTCCCCGACCTCGACGGGTGGCTGGGGCTCGGAGGGAACGGTGGTTTCGCCCGTTTCGGCCGGTTCGGCGGGGCCGTCCCCGCGGGCAATGATCGCGACGCGATAGATCGTCTCGGGGTCGATCGTACCGTTTTCGACCTCGCGATCGGGGATCTCGACGACGTAGCCATCGTCGGTTTCGGTGACTTCCCCGTTGAACAGACAGAGGAGTTGCTCAGAGATTTCCATGGATGTGTCCGAGTGGACGTGATACCGGCCCGGTATTAGTAGTTGTTACCCGGAGATTCGTCGAACGGTCGGCCGTCGGGCCGCTTCGGGCCCTCGGAGTCGTGAACGACGATCGAGTCGGCCTCGGCTTGCGGGGCGTAGTGTTCCCGGAGCGCGATCGTCTCCTGGATCTCCCGGATCGCCCGTTCCCGAAGCGTGTTGGCGAGAGCGAGGGCCCGCTCCTGGCTCATTTCGGCACCCAATCCCGGGCACTCGGAGGCCCGGACCCGACCGGCCGATTCCACGGCCGCCGATTCGGCGATGCCGGTGCCTGGAAGAGCCAGACTGAACGGATAGGTCCGACAGAGCAATGGGCGGGAGTCGTAGATCGAACAGCTGGTGTGTCCGTCGACTGTCTCGAGAAACGTGCACTGGCGATCCGCGTCGGTCTGGAGCGCCCATTCGAACGTCTCGCCCCCGTCCTCGTCGAGGCCGAAGGGCATCGGGCGGGCGATTTCGTCCCACGAGTGGTCGGTCGCCTCGTGGATTTCACGGATCTCGTCCGGGAACACGGTCGCAGTGTGCGGCTCGTCCTCGGTTCCCCGACAGCACTGTCCACAGCGGGTGCACTCGAAGCCGATCTCCTGGAGGTCCGCGGCGATCGCTTCGGGATTGATCGATCGCGCCCACGTGAGAGCGGCTTCGAGGCGGTCCATGGCAGATGGACGTGGCCGACGGCCAAAAGGCTACAGAAGCAGCCCTCGACTCAGACGTCGAGGTAGTACACTTGCTTTCGCGCGTCGCGGAAACTGTACCGGGAATCGACCAGGGAAGCCTCGCTCAGGCGATTGAGCGCGTAGCGTACCGTGCGGTCCGGGAGAAGGCTCTCTTCGGCGAGTTGGCCCTGCGAAAGCGGCTCTTCGGTTTCGAGGACTTTGGCGACTAGTTTCGCACTCGGTGGGAGTTCGCGGAGGCGCTCGCGAAACTCGTCGTTTGATTGGATCGGTGATTGGCCGGTGGCCGTCGTACTCATGACTATGCTTCACAAATGGGGCAAGGTAAAGGTTATCTATACTTGTGACTATATTCCTTAAACAATATTAGGTCCGTTTCGGGGCCCGATTCTCGGAATCGTGGAATCGCGACTGGCCGATCGGGTGTCGGTAGCTCTCGCTTTCGTCCCGGATCGCGGACCGGTTCGATCGTTTCCAGTATGGTTTTAACTACGGACCGGCGTGTTTGTGATGACGTGAAGGGACAGGAGTGGTACCAGGCCGACTCGGTCGCGGAGGCCTACGAGGACAAGCGATTTTCCCGTGGCGGCCGCCTTATCGACCGCCGCGAGAAGGAAGCCGTTCTCGCCGCGCTCTCGCCGCTCCCGGATCGCAACATCCTCGAGATCGCCTGTGGGACCGGTCGGTTTACCGTGATGCTCGCCGAGCGGGACGCGGACGTCATCGGCCTCGACATCTCGGGACCGATGCTCCAGCAGGGTCGCGAGAAGGCAAAGCAGGCTGGCGTCGACGATCATCTCGAATTCATGCGCGGTGATGCGGGCCGGTTGCCGTTTCCCGACGACCACTTCGATGCGGTCTTCGCCATGCGGTTTTTCCACCTCGCGGACACCCCCCACGACTTCCTCGCGGAGATGGCCCGGGTGTCAAAGGAACTGGTCTTTTTTGACACGTTCAACGCCGGCAGCGCCCGCAGTGTCTACAACTGGGCGCTCCCGATGGGCTCCCGGCTCTACGAGGACCGGGAAGTCCGGGATCTCATCGCCGCCACCGACCTCGAGCTCGTCGAGGAGTCCCACGACTTCGTCATCCCGTACGGCCTGTACCGGAAGATGCCGGACTGGATGGCCGACAGTCTCCGGGAATTTGACCAGTCGACGCTCGAATCGGAACTGGGCGAGCGCCTCGCGACTGTCTCCTACTGGACTGCCCGGGTCGGTGAGTGACGGGTTGGCGATACGGATCGGGCCTCAGTGCAGGTCAGTGGCCTATGATTCTCCGAATACGGGGTTTGCGGCGCCGGAAACCCGAGACGTTTTAAGCGTGTCCGTGGTTTGTCCGGGGCATGGATCTCTCGGTGGTGATTCCGACGCTCAACGGCCGGGCCGAACTCCCGGCGACGCTCGGAGCCATCGCCGAACACCTCTCGGACGTCGAGGTGATCGTGGCCAACGGCCCGTCTGCCGATGGCACGTCCGGCTTCGTCTGCGAACACGAAGCGGTGGATGTCCTGCTGGAACTCTCCGAACGGAATCCGAACGTCGCACGGAACGCGGGGTTGGCGGCCGCCTCCGGGGACGCGATAGCGTTCCTGGACCAGGCCACACAGGTCGAATCCTCCTGGCGGCGTTCCGTCGAGACCGCGCTTGCGGCCGGTGCCGACGCGGTCACCGGCCCGGTCCATCGGGAACTGGGGGCGGACGTGACGACCGAATCACTCGAAGAGGCCCAAATCGGTTCGCGGACGGTTCGGTTTTTCGACGGCGGCAACGTGGTCTTCTCTCGTGAGGCGATCACGTCTCTCGACGGGTTCGACGAGCACCTCGCGGTCGGGGCGGCACGCGATCTGGCTCACCGGCTCGCTGGCCAAAACCGAACGCTTCGGTGGGAGCCGGGAGCGACGGTACTGCGGTCGACGGCGGAGCCAACCCAGCAGGACGAATCGGCCACTCGTCGCCACGCCCTCGAATACCGGTCCCAGGGGTATCGAGTCGCGAAGAACTACGGGCTCGGGTGGAAGTCGGGACGCAAACTAATCGGGCAACTCAGCCGGGGCGGTTTCTCGGAGGCGAAATCCGTCATGGTCGGTGACGTGAAACCATCGCTCTGGTTTACGAACGGTCGTGAGGCGGTGACACAGGTCCTCCAGGGGGTCAAAGAGGGGCTGACTGCGAGGCTGACCGACCGAAGCACGCGGCGCAATCCACACGGGCTCTCGGCCCGGCAGAACCGACCCGTCTCGCGGTGTGAACCGTAGCCGGGCTGGTCACCGGCTCGTCTGGCCACCTTCGAGGACAGGTAGGATCCGGACTGGATTCTTGGTGAACACCCGCTCCATGACGTTTTCCGGAACGTCGAGGGTCAGGATCTCCATCACCCCGACGTTCGGGTGGACCGTCGGGGTACCGCTCCCGAACAGGATCCGGTCCGGATGCTCCATGATGGCCCGTTCGAGCAAGTCGCGATACCGCACCGCGCTGGTATCGAGGTAGAGCGAATCGCGCCGGTCGAGCAGGTCGATGGCTCGAGTCATCAACTCCCGGTTTGCCGGGTGGCCGCCGAAGTGGGCCAGCACGATCGGGATCGACCGTCCGAGCAGAAATTCGTCGACCTGTTCGGGTGGAAACTCGGTTCCGCCGTAGAGGAGTACTGGAAGCCCGACGTCTTCCAGGGCGTCGAGTACCTCGGGGGTTGGAAGCCCATCCCGTGGCGGATCGAGTTTGAACCCGTGAAACCGGTCGTCATAGGCGTACTGCTTTACGTCGTCCGGGGTGGTGTGGGCGGCGTCGGGCCGGGCAATGGCGTCCTTGAGGGTCGACGTGACCGTTCCGGCCCCTTCGCGGGGGCCGTCGAGCCGTGCCATCGCGATCAGGGGTCGCTCGACGGTCTGTCTGGCGATCGCGTTGTTCGCCCGGAGGTACCCCCGTTCGCCACTGACCGGTCCCGGAAAGACGACGGCCTGGGCGATACCCGCGTGGTGAAGTTCGCGTTGGAGTCCCTCGGCGTCGATCGTCTTCCCCCGGATCGGACGACCCGGTCCCGGGTGCAGGCGTGCGTGGACGTCGAACGCCTGGAACCCGTGCTCCAACTCCAGCATACCCCACTCTCGGAGGGCATTCCATATCGGACTAACGGTCCCACAGTTGGCCGCTCAGGTTTCGTCCCCGGGGACGGTGAGAGAAAACGTCGACCCCGTTTCGAGGCCGAAGGCCTCGTCGCCGCGTCCCCGATTCACGGCCAGTTCGACGTTGCCGTGACTGCCGACTGTCACCAGTTGTTCGTCGGGCGGGACCGCCGCATACGTCCGGGCCACCACCGTTTCCCGTCCATCGACGAGGATCGGCTCACCGAACGAGCCGTCGAGAAACGATCCCGGGACGTTCGTGATCGTGTTGCCGAAGTCGTCGATCGCGAGCACCTCGCCCTTCGCTTCGTAATCGTCGACCGTTGGGTCGGGAAATTCGATCCGTTCGACGTCCGTGACGGCGGCAAAACGCTTCCCGTCGACGACCGCCGAGAGCCCCGCTTCCTGCACCGTCGCCGCGAGTGGCGCGAACACGTCTCGACCGTGGAACGTTGTACTCGCTGGTTCCTCGGGAGTCGTGGCATAGTAGGTGGGCTTCTCGGCCAGCCGCTCGGCGACCGGGACGAGCACACCGTTGTCGGGCCCGACGAGGCGGTGCTCGCCAGCTTCGACGACGAGCACCCGCCGATCGGTTCCCACGCCCGGATCGACGACGACCAGATGGACCGCCGGCGGGAAATACGGCAGGATTTCTCGGAGCCAGAAGGCTGCTGTGTGGCGGTTTTGCCGCGGTAAATCGTGGGCCACGTCGACGAGTCGGGCGTCGGTTTCTGCGAGAATAACACCCTTCATCGCCGCGGGATAGGGCGAGCCGAAGTCGCTGGCGAGGGTGATCATTCCGGGTCGGCCGCCCCACTCTTGTCCGTATCGCCGATGTGCTGGATCCGGGTGATGCCGTTTATCTCCTCGATCGTCTCGACGACCGGCTCGGGCAACAGGTCCTCCCAGCCCTCGTCCTGCAGCATTCGCTCCCTGATGGTTTCGCCCTCCAACTGTTCGCGCTCGAACATCGGGGATTGTCTGACCTCGATGCCGGACTCGTCGAAGAGCCGGATCACGAGCGGATTGTTCGAGTAGGCCACGTCGAAGTGTGGGCTCATGGCGGTCACGTGGCTGACCCAGACGGAGTTCCGGTTGATGTCCTCGATCGGCACGACGTAGGTGACCAGGTCAAGTTCGGCGAGGCACTTGGTGATCATCATCATCCGCTCGCCGGCGGTGAAGGGGTTTTCGAGCGTGTGGCTCTGGTCGGCGCTGCCGATCCCGACCACGACTTCGTCGACTTCCGCTGCGATCTGCTCGACTACCCGATGATGGCCCCGGTGGTACGGCTGGAACCGGCCAATGTAGAACCCACGTGTCATTGTCGGGTCTATGCGGGGCCCGTACATCAAAGGAGGCGATCCACCGTCGAGAGGAGTCGTTCCGGATCCAGCTCGGGTTCTGTGCTCCGATCGCGGTATCTGGGAAAACCCATCGACAGACCACCGAATCGATTTCTTCGGAACCACACGGAGACATCTCTCCTGAACTGCACGGAGACGCCCGTAAACCGGACGAAAGGGCGGGATTCGCGGGATCACCGAAGGGAGAAAGTATATCAATAACGGAACCTTGGATTTCACCGTCGAAGACATTCAATGAGTAACGATCCCACGAGTGACCTACCCCCCGAAGACGACCCCGAGCCAGTTCGGAAGCCGTCCGGCAGGGCACCTGTCGAGGACCGGGAGCAGGCCGAAGAGCAGATCCCGCTCGAGGAGGATCTCGGGAGCGAAGTCGACGTCGAGGGGGACCTCACGATCGACGAGGAAAACGCCGAAGACGATCTTCTCGGCGGGCTGAAGATCGAATCGACCGCCGATATCGAGGTCCCGGAACGGCTGGTCGATCAGGTGATCGGGCAGGAAGAGGCCCGCGAGATCGTCAAGCGTGCCGCGAAGCAACATCGTCACGTCATGATGATCGGCTCCCCGGGAACCGGGAAGTCGATGCTCGCAAAGGCGATGAGTCGACTCCTGCCGAAGGAGTCCCTCCAGGACGTCCTCATCTATCACAACCCGGAGGACTCGAATGAGCCCCGGGTCAGGACGGTTCCGGCGGGAAAGGGCGATCAGATCGTCGAGGCCCACCAGGAGGAAGCCAGAAAGCGAAAGCAAATGCGATCCTTCCTGATGTGGATCGTCATCGCGATCATCGTCGGCTACGCGCTCTTGATCGCCGGCCAGGTACTTCTGGGCCTGCTCGCCGCAGCGGTCATCTATTTCGCCTTCCGGTACACGAACCGGGGCAGCGACGCCATGGTGCCGAAGCTGTTGGTCAACAACGGCGACCGCACCGTTGCGGCGTTCGAGGACGCGACGGGTGCCCACGCAGGCGCACTGCTGGGCGATGTGCGACACGACCCGTTTCAGTCCGGCGGGATGGAGACGCCGAGCCACGACCGCGTCGAGGCCGGCTCGATTGCAGAAGGCCCACAAGGGCGTGCTGTTCGTCGACGAGATCAACACCCTGGACATCCGCTCCCAGCAGAAGCTGATGACGGCCATCCAGGAGGGCGAGTTTGCCATCACCGGGCAGTCCGAGCGCTCCTCGGGCGCGATGGTCCAGACCGAACCCGTGCCGTGTGACTTCATCATGGTCGCGGCGGGGAACATGGACGCGATGGAGAACATGCACCCCGCGCTCCGCGACCGGCTGAAAGGCTACGGGTACGAGGTCTACATGGAGGACACCATCGACGAGAATCCATCGACGCGGCGGCAGTACGCCCGCTTCGTCGCTCAGGAGGTCGTGAAAGACGGCCGCCTGCCCCACTTCGAGCCGGACGCCGTCCGGGAAGTCATCCTGGAGGCCAAGCGCCGCTCGGGCCGGAAGGGGCAGTTGACCCTCAAATTCCGGGACCTCGGTGGCCTGGTTCGCGTGGCCGGGGACATCGCAAAGGCGGAGGGCAGCGAGTTCGTCGAGCGCGAGCACGTCCTCGAAGCGAAAAAGCGCTCCCGCTCCATCGAGCAGCAGTTCGCGGACGACTACATCGAACGCCGGAAGGACTACGAACTCAAGGAGACCGAGGGCAGTGCGGTCGGACGCGTCAACGGGCTTGCAGTCATGGGTGGTGACTCGGGGATCGTGCTTCCCGTCATGGCCGAGGTGACCCCGCGACAGGGTGAAGGTGGCCGCGTCATCGCCACCGGGCAGCTCAAGGAGATGGCCCAGGAGGCCGTCTCGAACGTCTCCGCGATCATCAAGAAGTTCTCCGACGAGGACATCTCTCAGAAGGACATCCACGTCCAGTTCATCCAGACACAGGGCGTCGAGGGCGATTCGGCCTCGATCACCGTCGCGACGGCGGTGATCTCCGCCCTGGAGAACATACCGATCGAGCAGGACCTCGCGATGACCGGCTCGCTCTCGGTTCGCGGTGACGTTCTGCCCGTCGGCGGGGTAACACACAAGATCGAGGCCGCCGCGAAGGCCGGCTACGATCGCGTCATCATCCCGAAGGCAAACGAGCAGGACGTCATGATCGAGGAGGAGTACGAGGAGATGATCGAGATCATCCCGGTTTCCCACATCAGCGAGGTGCTCGACGTGGCCCTCTCGGGCGAACCGGAAAAGGACTCGCTGGTCGACCGGCTCAAGTCGATTACCGGGACGGCCCTCGAGGCGACCGAAGGGGCTGCGGCGACCGGCACGAACCCCTCACCGCAATAGCGCGTTCTGCGGAGCCGTTTTCCCCGGTATTCTTGCTCGTGCGGGCCGGAGATCGATTCGATGACAACCCCGGTTTGGGACCTGTTCGTCGCCCTTTCTCTGGCACTGGTTCTCGGTGTCGTATTCCTGGCCAGACAGACGGCCGGGTTGTTGACAGCGGATCGAAGCCCCCTCGACCAGTTGTCCACGTCGACACTGTATCTCAACGTCGGCGTCTCGCATGTCCTCGTGCTCGGGCTTGCCGGACTGCTCGTCTGGTGGACCGGTGTTCCCGCTTCTACGATCGGGATAGAAACGGTTCCCCCGATGGGCTGGCTCGCGGGTCTCACGGCGGTTTTTGTTTTTTTCAACGAGGTTGCAGATCCGCTCGCGCGATTTTCTGGGAACCCTGAAAACCCCTTGCGCGAGTTGTTGACTCCCGAGAATTGGATCGAATGGCTGGTCCTGGCGGGCGTGTTGCTCCCGGTTATCGCCGTGACCGAGGAACTCCTCTTCCGTGGGATCCTGATCGGCGCATTCGGGGCTGGAACGCCGTTTCCTCCACTCGTGCTGATTGTCGGCTCGGCCGTCGCCTTCGGCCAAGCGCATACGGCCCAGGGTCGCCTCGGCGTTGGAGTCGCAACGGTCCTCGGCCTGGGTTTCGGTGTCGTGTACTACTGGTCCGGGAGTCTCTGGCTCGTGATCGGCGCCCATTATCTCGTGGATCTCGTGGAGTTCACCCGGCACGCGCGGGACTGAGCGGTTGCAATTCTGGTGACCAGCAACGCTCCGGACCCATGCTTGAATCCAAACGGGATGACCCACAACACAGGCGAATCGTCGGACGACCTGCTATCGCCCCTCGATATTCCGAAGGACGGTCTCGATCCTCGAGGGGGCGGCACTGGGAGCGTCGCGAACGCGGTGATCCGGAATGAAAAGTGGGATCGGGTTCTCGGCTAGGGCCGTCCTGGCTGTCGCCACGTCCTCGGCGTCGTCGGGATCGAGCCCCGGACTTCGGGCGACCAGTCGTTCGAGCGAAACCGCTTCCCCGGCGGGAATCTTTCGGACCGTCTCCAGGACGGTGCGCTGGTCGGTCGGGACGGTCAACCCGATCTCGATTTCGCCGACGTCAGTTGCCGTTCCGTGGAGGTATTCGGCGATCCAGTCCAGGATCTCGTGATCGGAACCGGCCCCCGGTTCGGGCTCGTCGGGAAACGAGAGGCTGATGACCCGACCGTTTGCCACGCCGATCTGGACGGTCGCGTCGAGTTCGTCGAATTCGCGGGCAAAGATGCCGGTTCCCGACATGGTCGATTCTTCGTCGGGTTCGGCCTTCAACATTCGCCCGGGTATGACCCAAGTGTGGCCCCGAGTCACAACAGTTATGTACATATCCGATCATCAATGGACAATAATGGGTACTACAGAGCCGGCGACCGACGAGTCCCTCGCCCCGGCAGTTCGGGAAATTCTCGCTGCCGCCGAAAACCGGGGCGGCGCCGCGTCACGCACCGGTGAAACCGCGAGACTGGACGTGGACGCAACGTCGCTTCCCGACGCGTTGCGGGACGCCAGAACGACAGCGCGGGCACCGATCATCGCGGAAATCAAGCCGACGAGTCCGACCGCCCCGTACGACCGGTCGATCGATCCGGTGGCGACTGCCGAAGCGATGGTGGCTGGCGGGGCCAGCGCGATTTCGGTGCTGACCGAACCGGATCACTTCGGCGGGTCGATCGAGGCACTCGACGCCGTCCGGGACGCCGTATCGGTCCCGGTCCTCCGGAAGGATTTCGTCCTGGAGCCGTCCCAGCTCGACGCCGTCGCCGCCGACGCGGTCCTCTTGATCGTCCGCTTTCTCTCGGACCTCGAGGGGATGATCGAGGCGGCCCGGGACCGGGGGATGACGCCGCTCGTCGAGACTCATACTCGGGACGAGGTCGCGGAGGCGGTGGGAGCCGGGGCCGACGTGATCGGGGTGAACAACCGTGATCTGGCCACGCTCACCGTCGATCGCTCGACCGTGAAGCAGCTTGCGCCCCTCGTCCCGGAGAACGTGACCCTGATCGCCGAGAGCGGTATCGAAACGCCCGCTCACCGCGAGCAGATGCTGGCGGCCGGTGCCGATGGCATTCTCGTGGGGTCGGCGATCATGGACGGAGCCATCGAGGAGAACACCGGGAGGTTGGTCGAACGATGAGTGCCGGCCGCTTCGGCGAGTACGGGGGCCAGTACGTTCCCGAGGTACTCATGCCGGCGGTCGAGGAACTCGAATCGGCCTACGAGCGCTACGTCATCGAGAACGAGGACGGTTTCATGGACGAGTTCCGGACGCGTCTCCGGGAGTTCGGCGGGCGCCCGACGCCGCTACACCGGGCGGACACGCTCAGCGAGGCGTCCGACACGGACGTGTACCTGAAACGCGAGGACCTCCTGCACGGCGGCGCGCACAAGCTCAACAACGCACTCGGCCAGGTGCTCCTCGCCGAGTACATGGGCAAGGAGCGGATCATCGCCGAGACCGGAGCGGGCCAGCACGGCACGGCCGTCGCGATGGCCTGTGCACACCTCGATATCGACTGTGAGATCTACATGGGCCGGACGGACATCAATCGCCAGCGACCCAACGTCTTTCGGATGTTGACCCACGAAGCCGCCGTCAATCCGGTCGACGAGGGCTCGGGGACCCTCAAAGAGGCGATCAACGCCACGCTTCGGGACTGGGCGACCAACGTCGAGGACACCCACTACGTCATCGGGTCCGTGGTGGGCCCGCACCCGTTCCCGAGCATGGTTCGGGACTTCCAGGCGGTCATTTCCGAGGAAGCCCGCGAACAGTCCCTATCGGTGATGGGGGGACTGCCCGGGACGGTGCTCGCCTGTGTGGGTGGCGGCTCGAACACGATGGGATCGTTCCAGCACTTTCTGGACGATCCGGTCGCCCTCGTCGCCGCCGAGGCCGGTGGGGAGTCACTGACGATCGACGAGGCGGCAGAACACGCCCCGCACTCGGCCTCGCTCTCGACGGGAACCGACGGCGTCCTTCACGGAGCCCAGACACGCCTCCTGCAGACCGGAACGGGCCAGGTCGTCGAGTCCCACAGCGTCAGCGCGGGACTCGACTACGCGGGCGTCGGCCCCGAACTCGCCCACCTCGTCGCCGAGGGCCGGGTCGAGCCGGTGACGGTCGACGATGAAGCCGCGCTCCGGGCCTTCCACCGCCTCTCCAGAACCGAAGGCATCATTCCGGCACTGGAGAGTAGTCACGCCCTCGCCGCCCTCGACGAGTATGACTTCGACGGGCCCGTACTGGTGACGGTCTCCGGACGCGGCGACAAGGACCTCGACACGGTGATCGAGGAGAGCGATCGGCGAAACCTCGAATCGGCCCCGGACCTGGGGGTGATGAGCGGTGAGTGAGCGAGCGATCCGCGCCGCGTTCGAGGACGGCGCACTCGTCCCCTACGTGGTCGCCGGCGATCCCTCGTCCGAATCGACCGTCGAGTACGCTCGGGCCCTGGTGGACGGGGGTGCGGACGTCCTCGAATTGGGGCTCCCATTCTCGGAACCGATCGCCGACGGACCGACGATCCAGGCCGGCATCAGGCGGGCCCTCGACGCGGGAATGACACCCGATCGATATCTCGACCTCGTCGCGGACCTCGATCTCGGGGTGCCGATCGTGGCGATGACCTACTACAACATGCTCTATCGCTACGGCGAGGGCGACCTCGAGCCGTTCGTCGCCGACGCCGCCGAGGCGGGCCTCTCGGGGCTGATCGTTCCGGACCTGCCCGTGGAGGAAAGCAAGCCGCTCCGCGAGGCGTGTCAGGCCCACGACCTCGCGACCATCTTCATCGTGGCACCGACCACCACCGAGGAGCGCCGAAACCGGATCGTCGAGCAGGCAAGTGGGTTTCTCTACGTGCAGGCCCGAATGGGGACGACTGGGGCAAAGGCGGACGTGAGCGATCACACCGGCCGATCGCTCGAGCGGCTCCCGGAGACGGACGTCCCGAAAGCAGTCGGGTTCGGCGTCAGCACCGGCGAGCAAGCCGAACAAATCGTCGCTGCGGGCGCGGACGGCGTCGTCGCAGGGAGCGTTTTCGTCGACATCATCGAGGGCGGCGTGGATGTCCCCGCGAGGCTCGAAAAACGGGCCGAAGAGTTGGCCGCCGGCGTGCGATCGGCTCGATAAACCGCAACGAACATAGCCACCCGCTTGCTATACCCTCGCAATGGCTACAGGGACCGACGCGAGATTGGCACGCCTCGGCAGGGACGGGAAGTTCGTCACCGTGCCGATGGATCACGGCCTGACAATGGGGGCTGTAGATGGACTCAAAGACATCGAGGGGACGATTTCGGCGGTCACGGCGGGTGGCGCGGACGCCGTCCTCACCCAGAAGGGGCTGGCCGACCGGGTCATTCCCAACCGGAACGGGGCGGGTTATCTCATTCATTGCAACGGCTCGACCGAAATCGGCCCCGACGAGGCCGACAAGCGGAAGACAGCCACCGTCGAAGAGGCCGTCCGGCTCGGGGCTGACGGCGTTTCCTTTCACATCAACGTCGGAAGCGACCACGAGCCGGACCAGCTCAGCGAGTTGGCCGAAGTGACCGATGCTGCCGAACGATTCGGGATGCCAGTGCTGGTGATGGCCTACGCCAGGGGGCCCGGGATCGACGAGCACGACGCCGAAACCCTCGGTCACGCCGTTCGGCTGGCCGAGGAACTCGGTGCGGATCTCGTGAAAACGGCTTATTCCGGGGATCCGAAGAGCTTCGAACACGTCGTCGAATCGACGAGCAAGCCGGTCATCATCGCCGGCGGGAGTCCGTCGAGCGACCGCGAGACACTCGAGACGGTCAGGGACTCCGTCGCCGCCGGCGGGGCCGGCGTTTCGATGGGGCGCACGATTTTTCAGCATCCCGATCCGTACGCGATCTCCTCTGCGGTCGCGGCCGTCGTCCACGAGGGTGTCACCGTCGACGCCGCGATGGACCGGTTCGACCTCCCAGTCGACCCGTAGCGGGCGGCGCCGGATGAGCGAAGGCCGGTCGGCGAACACGGTCCGGCACGTTCAAGGCCGGCCCACGTGTGTGACCACGTATGACACGCAGCGTCTGGCTCAAGGCCGACGACGAGGTCGGCGACTGGGAGACACGGAAGCGACGGATAACGGCCGGGCTCGAGGCCGGAGTCGACTGGATTCTCGTCGACGAGTGGGACGTCGACCGGGTGCGGGAACTGGGCGATATCGACGTCGCGGCCTTCGTCACCGACGACGTGGACGTCATCGGCGATCAGGCCGAAGACCTGGGACGGGCCGACCGGTACATCGTCGGCAAGGACGGCGAGGGCGACGGGACGATCGAACTCCCCACCGATTTTGCCGGCAGTGCAGACCTCTCGACGCTCCGACGCGACGGTGCGGACGGCGCTTACGTGCGGATTTTCGGCCCCGAGTACGAGACCTTTGCCAGCGAGGCCGCCACCGACGCCGAGCACACGATCGTGGTCGGCGAAGACTGGCAGATCATCCCGCTCGAGAACCTTATCGCTCGAATCGGCGAGGAAACTGACCTGATAGCCGGGGTCACCACGGCCGAGGAGGCAGAGACGGCCTTCGAAACCCTCGAGATGGGGGCAGACGGTGTCCTGCTGGACACGGACGATCCGGACGAAATCCGACAGACGGTGGCCGCCAGGGACGACTTCGACCGCGAACACCTCGACCTCGAGTACGCCGAAGTCACGACCATCGAACCGGCCGGAAGTGCCGACCGGGTCTGCGTTGACACGGGTAGCCTCTTCGATCACGACGAGGGCATGTTGATCGGGAGCATGTCACGCGGGCTCTTCTTCGTCCACGCGGAGACTGCCGACTCACCCTACGTCGCCTCCCGGCCGTTTCGGGTCAATGCGGGCGCAGTTCACGCCTACGCCCGCCAGCCGGACGGCTCGACGACGTACCTTTCGGAACTCAACAGCGGGGACGAGGTCCTGGTCGTCGACACGGACGGCCATACTCGCGAAGCGGTCGTCGGGCGGGCGAAAATCGAGCGTCGCCCGATGTTCCGCCTCCAGGCAGAGACCGAAGCCGGTGACCGCATCGAGACGCTCATTCAGAACGCCGAGACGATCAAGGTCCACGGTAAATCGGGGCGGAAAGCGGTGACGGACCTCGAACCGGGCGACGAGGTGCTGGTCTACACCCAGCCCGGTGGCCGACACTTCGGGGAGTCGATCGACGAGCGCATCATCGAGCAGTGAACTGAGCCGCGATTAGCGTCGGACGGTCGGCTCGGGCTCGTTATCGTCCGGTTCGAGACGCGTCGTACACCACGGGCAGAAATCCAGTTCTTCGTCGAGATCTTTGCCACATTCGGGGCAGGTGCCTGCCGCGGCTTCCGATTCGGGTTTGGTGACAGCCTTCTGGAGACCCGTGAGATAGGCATCGAGCGCGTTCAGTACGCGGACGACGAGCATGCTCAGGATGACGTCCATCGGCAGGTTCTGGCTCGCTTCGAGCAGTCCGGAAAACCCCTCTGCCTCGTAGGCGGCATACGCGGACTCGGGCATCACCATCGCCGCGGCGATGAGCGCGACCACGAACCAGGCGATGGCCCGGAGCCAGGCCCGGAGGTAGAGGTGACCCAGCCCAGGGTACACGAGCGCCAAAATCGAGGCGACGAGCGACCGTCGCGTGAACCAGGTCCGCTGCACACGCGAGATTCGTGACATCGACGGTTAAGTCTTTAAATCCGGTTCGCCCGAACCCCGAAGGTTTCGAGTAACGACGCAAGCGTCTCGAGGTCGAACTGGCCCGGTGCGGTCCCCCCGGTCGAGTCGATGGGCGCGTACCCGAGCTTCGAGCCGTAGAGTGGGGCGATCGCCCGCGTGTGGGAGCCGAGTTCGCCCATCGCCATCGTGGCAACGGTGCGCCCTTCCTGGGTCAGATCGTGGGTCGCCTGCAGCAGTTCCAAAACTGACTCGTGGGTCTCGGGTGTCACGGCGATTTTCGCGAGCGTCCCGAACTGACAGCCCCGGTGGCCGAAGTCGACGAGCGTCTTCCGTGAGGGGGCGTGATCGAAGTCGTGGACGGAGACGACTATCGGGATGTCCTGCTCGTGGGCCACGTCCAGAACTGGATCCAGGTCCGTCCGCCGCCCGGGATTCTCGAGGGCTCTGAGTTCCAGATCGACGGCTGTGACTGCCGGCTTCGAGAGCGCGGCGACGAGTTCGTCCCGGCGTTCCGGGGTGTCCTCCCGGTTCCCGCCCTCCCAGTCCGGGCGGTTCGTGACCAGGATTTCGAGGTCCCCGTCGTAGTCGTCTAACGCCTCGAGCGGGTTTTCGGCCAGGTCCATCCGGAACTCGATGAGGTCGGCGTTGGGACGAGCCCGGGGCTCGACGCTCAGGGAATCCGTCGAGGCCGCAAGTCGAAACGATTCGAAGTCGACCATCGACCCATTCAGACCGGGATCGAGTCCTCGGCCTCGAGCAGCTCGTGATACCGGTTTCGGATCGTGACCTCGGAGATGTCCGCGACCTCGCTGACGTTTGCCTGCGTCGTTTTCTCGTTGGTCAAGAGGGCTGCAGCGTACACGGCTGCGGCGGCGAGACCGACCGGCGACTTTGCCGCTGTGGACGCCCTTCTCCTTGGCGTTCTGGAGCAGCGAGCGGGCGCGGTGCTCGGCCTCGTCGGAGAGTTCGAGTGAGGAGGCGAATCGTGGGACGTAGCTCTCGGGGTCGGCCGGCTGGACCTCGAGGCCCAGTTCGCGGACGACGTAGCGGTACGTGCGGGCGATCTCGTTCTTCTCGACGCGGGAGACGTCGGAGATCTCGTCGAGGCTGCGCGGGACGCCCGCCTGTCGGGCAGCGGCGTAGACGCAGGCCGGTCGAGACGCCCTCGATGGATCGGCCGGGGAGGAGGTCCTCCTCCAGTGCGCGGCGGTAGATGACGCGTCGCGGTCTCGCGGACGTTGTCCGGGCAGGCCGAGCGCGCAGGCCATCCGATCGATCTCGCCGAGGGCCTGTTTCAGGTTGCGCTCTTTTGCGTCCCGGGTGCGGAAGCGCTCGTTCCACTTCCGCAGGCGCTGCATCTTCTGGCGCTGTCGGGCGCCCAGCGAGTTTCCGTAGGCGTCCTTGTCCCGCCAGTCGATGTTCGTCGAGAGTCCCTTGTCGTGCATCGTGTTCGTGGTGGGCGCACCGACTCGGGACTTCTCGTCTTTCTCCTGGGAGTCGAAGGCCCGCCACTCGGGTCCGCGGTCGATCTCGTCTGTCTCGACGACCAGGCCACAGTCCGCACAGACCTTCTCGCTGTGTTCCTCGTCGTGGACGACGAGTCCGCCACACTCCGGACAGCCGTCCGTTCGTTCCGTCTCGGTCTCCTCGGTTTCCCGCGATCTGAGAGTTGCGTTTGACATATGTGTAAGCCGGAAGCGATGATTCGGTGGCCCATCGGTTTCGACAAAACGACCTTAACTGTTTGGGTTTCGTTTTGTAACACACCCGCCCCGATTCGGATTCCCTTCGAATATTCTCAATTATTGGAAAACGGACACGAATCCGGAGCGAAACACTGATTGTTTGGAACCCGGACCGTCCCGTATGCGTGTTGCTGTCGGCAGCGGAAACCCGGTCAAATACGCGGCGACGGTGGGTGCTTTCGGGGACCTGGCGTCCTCGATCGACCGCGTGACAGTCGAATCGGGGGTCTCCGAACAGCCGCGATCGACGGCTGAAACGATCGAGGGTGCGAAAAACCGGGCGCGACGGGCCCTGGCGGCAGGGGACTACGATCTCGGCGTGGGTATCGAAGGCGGCGTCGCCACGATCGACGGCCTCGACGGGAAGTTTTTGACCATGTGGGCCGCTATCGACGACGGATCGGGCCACTCGCTTGGCTCGGGCCCGCGGCTCCGGCTTCCCGATTCGATCGCCACGGACATCGAGCGCGGGGCCGAACTCGGGCCCCTGTTGGACGAGTTGCTCGGCACGGACGGTATCAAGGAGGAATCGGGTGCAGTCGGCGTCTTCACCGAGAACACGATCGGCCGCGAGGACGCCCTGCGCCACGCCGTGGCCGTCGCTCTCGGGCCGATTATCTCCGAGCACTACGACTGACCGGTTCGGCCGTGTGATTTCACGGTGAATCCATCGGGTCGGCCTGTTCCTCGACCTCCGAGGACCCCTCCATCGCCTCGGTTAGCGAGACGTTGAGCAGGACCATCGAGGCGGCCCCACCGAGTACGGTGATCGCGTTTTTGATCCCGTGGTCGACGATGGCGGCCCCAAAGGCCAGCGAAGGATTTACGCCGGTCATCGCGACGACGAGAACCGTGAACGCTGCCTCGTACAGGCCGATCCCGCCCGGTGAGAGCGGGAGAACCTTCGCGAGGTTGCCGACGCTCACCGCGAAGAAACTCACCGCGAGGAGCAATCCCAGCGGGACCTCGACCCCGAAGGCGAGAAAAACGAGCAGAGCCGTGAGGACGTCGATCACCCAGATGGCCAGGCTGGCGACGCCGACCCGCGTGAACGCCCGGGGTTCTGCAGCCACCCGCTGGACGTCCGAGACGAACCGCTCGAGAATCGTGGCGACGAATTCGACGTACGAGTCTTCGGAGGCCCACTCCACGAGTTCCCGGATGCGGTTGCGGTCGGATCGGGCCGAGAGAACGATCACGACGACCGCGGCAATCGCCCCGGCGCCGACCGTGCTCGCCACGAGGACGGCAGTCTGTGCGCTCTCCTGCTGAGCTCCGGAAAGCCCGACTCCCTCGAAGAGCGTTTGTGTCAACGCCCCGACTTGTTCCGGGGCCAGTGCGGCCATTCCGAGGAGGACGCTCCCGGCCAACATCGTGATCGTGAGCAGGTCGAAGACCCGCTCGACAGCCAGGGACGCGAAGCCAGTCGTGTACGGGACGGCCCGTCGCGCCTTGACGACGTAGGCCCGAACGGCGTCCCCTGCCCGTGCCGGAAACACGAGGTTGCCCGTCTGGCTGATGAATATTGCGCCGGTCAGAAAGCCGGTTTTCTCTCGATAGCCCAGTGCCGCGAGGATGTCCCCGTATCGCCACCCCCGAATCGGCCACGAGAGGACGTAAATCAGTGCGGCCAGTCCGATGAGGGCGGGGTCCGCGCCGAGGATTTCGGAAATCACCCGTTCGACGTCGAGGTAGAGGAACATCAACGCGATCGCGAGCACGGAGAGCAGCAGTCCTGCGACCATCCCCGTCCGCCGGTTCGCGTACGGCTTGACTCTGAGTTCCCAGGCAGTCCGGAGGATCTGGCTTCCCATTCCCAGCACGTCTCGGACGAGGTCGACCTTCGAATCCCCCTTTGGCGTCCAGTTGACGGCGAACTCCTTCACCGCGAAGCCCCGTCGCTGGGCCTTGACGAGCATCTCCGTGTCCCAGAACCAGTGGGTGTCCTTGACGATCGGTCGCAGTTCCTCGAACGCCTCCCGGCTGAACGCCTTGAAGCCGGCCTGGTGGTCCCGGAGTTGCGAGCCCAGCAGGGTCCGGACGAGAAAATTAAAGCCCCGACTCGAAATCGCCCGCTTCGGCGGTCGATCGGCCTCCTCGCCCGGCATCCAGCGGGAACCCGTCGCGAGATCGTACTCTCCGGATTTCACACTCTCGATGAGTTCCTCGAGGTGGGCCATGTCCGTCGCGAGATCCGTATCGAAGTAGACGAGGGTGTCCCCGGCGGCCGCCTCGAAGGCTCGATTCAGGGCCTCGCCTCGGCCGAGCCGTTCCTCGCTGTGGTCGTGGCGGATCCGGTCGTCCGTCGCGGCGAGTCGGTCGGCGATCTCCGGCGTTCGGTCCTCGCAGCCGTCTTCGGCGATGATGACCTCGAATTCCCCGGGTGCGAGGAATTCCTCGAGGGTTTCGAGAGTGGTTTCGACGGTCGACTCGATGGTCGCCTCCTCGTTGTACGCAGGGAGGACGACGCTCACCGCGACGGCCGACCGATCCATGTCTCGGTGGTCGGGGAGGCCGCGATAAGAACTTTCTGAACTGCGGAACGGTTCGAACGCGGCCGGCCCAACCGAATCGGTTGGCCACTCGACGGCCCGGGATTAACCCATCGTACCAAACCGGCTTTTGTCGTGGCTCCCGTACAGGTCTTTATGGGAGCCTCGGCGGCCGAACTGGATCAGGACGGATTGACGCCGAAACAGCGTCGCATCCTCGGCTATCTCCGCGAGCGAGTTTCGACGGAGACGTACTTCAAATCTCGACTCATCGGCGAGGAACTCGGCCTCTCGGCCAAGGAGGTCGGTTCGAACATGCGGGCCATCGCCGGGGCCGAACACGGGCTCGAGATCGAACAGTGGGGCTACTCTTCGTCGACGACCTGGCAGGTAACCACTGCCTGAATGCAGTCCGTTACGGATCGTAGGTGAAAAGCGTGGCCGCTTTCCTCGCAAACGTTTTCGTTTCCCCGTCGAAGGATGGGGCATACCTGAGCAGTAGCGAGATTACCGTCTCGGGATTGCTCACGTGATAGCCGTCTTGCCGATCGAGTAGCCCTGCCTCGGCCATCTCGCCAGCGTAATTGCTGATCGTGGCTGGCGAGACCCCGACATTCTCTGCGAGAGATGCCCCGGTGAGCGTCGGCTCTTCCAGGAGGGCGAGGAGCATCGCTCGTGGTGTGGAGCGTCTGAGATAGCCGAGTGCTCGCTGTTCGAACCGGGAGAACTGACCGGCCGAGAAATAGCGTTTGTAGTCGCCGTCCCGACACACCTCGAGTTCGTCGTTCGACGTGAGTCGACGGAGGTGATACTGGGTCTCCCCCGTGGCGAGTGTGAGATCGTCCCTGATCTTCGAGAAGTGGGCGCCCGGCGTGGTCTCGACGTAGCCGGCGATCGCGTCGCGGGCGTCGCTTTCCCTCTCCTCGCCCTCGGCAAGCCCCAGCAACGGGCTCCCCGCGCCGACGGCGGCGAATTTCCGAAGTGTCGTTCGCTTCTCCTCGTCGATTGTCACGGCTTGAGCGTTAGTTGGTGTCGTCTTCGAGTTCGGCGTCCATTTCCTCGATGACCTCCTCTGCCGGCTTGATCGAGCCGGTCCCTTCGGTGAGATCTCCTTCCTCCACGTTCATGGGTGCACCGATCTCGTCCAGGATCTCCTCGATGTTGTCGAGACCGAGCAGTTCCCGGGTGTCCGCGTCGAACTCGAGGCTGTCGAGTTTTTCGGTCGCCTCCGAGACGTCGCTGTCGGTCAACTGCTTGCCGTACCGACCCAGCAGGGAGGTGAGTTCCTGTGGGAGGACAAACGTCGTGGATTCGGCACCGCCGATGACCTCCAGGGCTTCGAGCCCGCGCTCGATCACGGCGCGCTCGCCCATGGATTCCGCAGAGCGGGCCCGAAGGACCGTGGAGACTGCATCTCCCTGGGCTTCGAGGATCTGCGATTGCTTTTCACCCTGTGCGCGGATGATGTTCGAGCGCTTTTCTCCCTCTGCCCGCTCGATCGCGGACTGGCGCTCTCCCTGGGCTTCGAGGATCATGGCCCGGCGCTTTCGCTCCGCCGAGGTCTGTTGTTCCATCGCCTGCTGGACGTCCTTCGACGGGTTGACCTCCCGCACCTCGACGGACTCGACGCGGATACCCCACTCGTCGGTCGGCTCGTCGAGTTCCTTCCGGATGCGGGCGTTGATCTCCTGGCGCTTGTTGAGCGTGTCGTCGAGTTCCATGTCGCCGATGACCGCGCGAAGGGTGGTCTGGGCGAGGTTCGAGACGGCTCGCTTGTAGTCATCGACCTCGAGGAACGCCCGTTTCGCGTTCATCACGCGGATATAGACGACGGCGTCCGCGGTCACCGGCGAGTTGTCCCGCGTGATGGCCTCCTGGCGGGGCACGTCGATCGTCTGGGTCCGCATGTCGAAGATGTAAGTGCGGGAGACGAATGGCGGGATGAAGTTGATCCCCGGCTCGAGGAGCCCCCGGAACTCGCCGAAGACGGTCAAGGCTTCCTTTTCGTACGCGTCGACGATCTCCACTGCCTGATAGACGGCGACGATCAGCAGGATCAGGGCCAGCAACCCGACCACCGTCAGCGACGACACGCTCGGGACCGTTTGCAGGGGGAGGAATGTCATACGTTATCTAGCCTCCGATGCCTGATAAAGGTGCGCCAGCCGGTCAACCTCGCCCCGCTTTTCCGCGACCCAGCCGCTATTCGGTTCGTTCGGGGGTTGGTTCGCGTTCGGCCCGATCGGCCGTCTGGGCCGCCCGTTCCAGCTCCCGATCGATGTCGTCGGCTTCGCCGATCGCCTCGACTTTCAGCACGTTGCCCCCGCCTGGATCCACGACCACGATCGGCGTTCCCTCGGGGATCACGCCCTCGATACTTCGGGCGGCGTAGGTCGGGTCGAAGCCGCCGGATTCGATTTTCACCCGCCCCTCCCTGGGCGTTACCCGCTCCAGCGCGTAGCCCCGTGCGCCGACGAGTTCCGCAGACCCCTCCGTTTTCCCGCGATCAGTCCCGGCGTAGAATTCGAAGTGCCGGTAGAGGTAAAACGACGCGGCACCCGCGAGTAGCACTGTGAGCCCGAGGACGAGTGGCGTCGCCGCTGCCGGGACGAGTACGCCGAGGAGCCCTGCAGCGAGGAGGGCCACCCCGATGACGATGAAGTGGGCTCCGGGTGCGAACCCCTCGAGGACAACGAGGATGAGGCCAGCCACGAGGAGGAGCGTACTCAGCGACTCGCCAAGGAGCGATACCATGTCACACCGTTTGGGCGCGGCGGGGAAAACCGTTACCCGGGCAGCGTGGGTTGACGGATCCCTCCGCGTTCGAATCGTCGGCTTCAGAGACTCACGAGGAGCAACGCGACCGCCAGTCCGGCACCGAACAGGAAGGGAAGCACGTTTTCGAGTCGCGGCGTCCCGGGTTCGATCTCCGGTACGGCCGGCTCGGCCTCGGGCCCGACCTCGTCGACGTCGAACTTCCAGTCGCTCATCGGTTCCCCCGTCGGTCGCGTTCAGACTTCGTCACGTCGCCCTCGTAGACGACCCCTCGCTCGCCGTCGATCGTCACCCGTTGGCCGGGCTGGAGGTCATCGATGTCAGCGCCGCTGACCATCGGAATGCCGAGTTCGCGGGCCACCATGGCGGCGTAGCTCGTCATTCCCGATCGGGCACTGATGATGCCGCCCAGGTTTTCCACGCCGTCGGTCAACTCCTCCCCGAAGTCCGACCGGATGATGGCGATCCCTCCCGGCTCGATGGCGGAGAGGTCGGCCCCCTCGAGTTCGACTATCGGGCCTGCAACCCGGCCGTCGACCACGCCGCGACCGACTGCCAGCGTCTCGGCGGCGACATGTACTTTGAGCGTGTTCGTCGTATCCTCGCCCTCGAGTTCGGTCATCATACCGGTGAGGACCACGACGGTGTCACCCGGGTCGATCACCCCCGAATCGAGGGCCGCTCGCACGGAATCCTGGATGACCGTGGTCGCCGTTCCCGTCTGCACGTCGGCGTACTGGGCGTTGACACCCCAGACGAGACCCAACTGGCGACGGACGTGGTCGCTCGGCGTTGTCGCGACGACGGGGACACTCGGCCGGAACTTGGCGACCCGACGGGCGGTGTATCCCGACTCGCTCGCCACCACGACGGCGCTCGCGTCGACGTCTCTGGCCAGGTAGCGCGCCGAGCGGGCGAGCGCGTCGGTCCGGCTCTCCCTCGAGGCCTCGGGGACTCGCTGCTCGACGATGTCGGCGTACTCCCGGGACGACTCGATCTCCCGGATGATCCGGTCCATCGTCTCGACGACCCGGGTTGGATCCGTTCCGATTGCAGTCTCCGCGGAAAGCATTAGCGCGTCGGTTCCGTCGAGGACCGCATTCGCCACGTCCGAGGCCTCCGCGCGCGTCGGGCGGGCCTGCTCGATCATGGAATCGAGCATTTCGGTCGCGGTGATCACCGGTACCCCGGCCGCCTGGCTCTTCGTGATGATCCGTTTCTGGATGAGCGGTACGTCCTCCATCGGGAGTTCGACGCCAAGGTCGCCACGGGCGACCATGATTCCCTGCGCGGCCCCGATGATATCGTCGAGATGGGAAACGGCGTCGGCTCGCTCGATCTTGGCGATAACCGGTATCTCGGCGCCCAGGGACTCGATGGCTCGACCGACTTCGATGACGTCCGCCGCGTCGCGGACGAAACTGGCAGCGACGAAGTCGGCTCCGGCCTCGACGGCGAGTTCGAGATCGGCCCGGTCCTTCTCGGTAACGACGTCCACGTCGAGGTCCACGCCCGGCACGTTCACGCCCTTTCGGCTCTCGAGTTTCCCACCGCTCACCACCCTCGCCTGTACGAGCCCGTCTTCCACGGTCTCGACTTCCGTCTCGATACGTCCGTCGTCGAGCAACACCAGATCGCCCGGCTCGACCCGGGAAATGTCGGTCGTGAGTCCGATTCGTTCCGGGGTGACTTCGCTGGACTCGAGGAATGTGACAGTCGACCCGGTGGCCAGTTCGATCGGCTCGTCGGTCTCGCCGGTCCGGATTTCCGGTCCCTGGAGGTCGACCATGACCGCGACCGGCTTGTCGGTCTCGGCGTCGACCCGCTTCGCACGCTCGATGAGCGCGGCCCTGTCGGCGCGGGTCCCGTGACTGGAGTTGATCCGGGCCACGGTCATCCCGGCGTCCGCGAGGGCCCGTATCGAGTCCCGATCCCCGGTGGCCGGGCCGAGGGTGCAGACGATTTTCGCGTTTCTCATTACCCTCCCTTCGGCCGCCCCTCGAATAAAGGTGTTATCTGCCAGGTGGCAAATGCCGCCGGGTCCGGCCGATTTTCGCCCGGTCCTACTGGATTTTCGTGCCCGGCGGACTGTCGCCCTGTGTGGTGAGGAGGTCGGCCTCGTCGCCGGCCGCGAGCAACATCCCGTTCGACTCCACGCCGAAGAGTTCGGCCCGCTCCAGGTTGGCGAGTAGAACGATCCTCGTTCCGGGCAGGTCCTCGACGTCGTGGAGTTGCCGGATTCCGGCGACGACCTGCCGGGTTTCGACCCCGATGTCGACCTCGAGGCGGACCAACTTGTCCGCGCCCTCGATCGGTTCGGCGGATTCGATCTCGCCGACTCGCATGTCGAGGTCCTGGAACTCGTCGAAACTGATGCGACCCTCCGTGATGGGTTCGATGTCGGTCATGGCCGTCTCCTCGCCGTCCGCTGTGTCGCTGCCTGTCGTGCCATCGGTCGCCTCTTCGATCTTCTCTTCGAGGGCTTCCTGCCGCTCTTGAACTTGCTCGTCCTCGATCTTCTCGAAGGGCTCACGGGGCTCGCCGAACGTGTCCGGCGGCGTCTCCAGACAGGTCGCAAGCGTCGCGTCTCGGGCCGTTCCCGATTCGTTCAGATCCGCCCAGATCCCCTCGGCGGTCCGGGGGGTGAACGGTTCGAGCGTGACCGCGATGGCCTTGACCAGCTGGACCGTGTCCCGGATGACCTGCGCCGCCTCGTCGGGATCCTCGTCGGTCAACTTCCATGGCTCCTTTCGCTGGATGTACTCGTTCCCGTAGCGAGCGAGTTCGAGAGGAACGGCCCCTGCATCTCGGACCGAATACTCGTTGAGCGCGGTCCGGAAGTCCGCCATCGCGTCCTCGATTTCCGTCTCGACGGTCGAGGAGAGATCCACGTCCGGCGTGCCGTCGTAGTTCCGGCTCGCAAAGAGCAGGGCGCGGTAGACGAAATTGCCCACGTCGTCGGCCAGTTCCGTGTTGACTCGCTCCTGGAAGGACTCCCACGAGAAGTCGATGTCTCGCTCGAACGCGCCGGCGGTGGCGATGTAGTATCGCAGCAGGTCGGTCTCGAACGGCGAGTCGAGGTACTCCTCGGCCCAGACCGCCCGGTTGCGGCTGGTCGAGAAGCCCGCGCCGTCGAGGTTGACGAAGCCGCTTGCCATCACCGCCCGTGGCTCGTTGAAACCGGCTCCCTCGAGCATGGCCGGCCAGAAGACCGTGTGATGCTGGATGATGTCCCGACCGATCACGTGGACGATTTCGCCCTCGCCCTCGCGCCAGACCTCCTCCCAGTCGTAGGTCTCTCTCCCCACACGGTCGGTGTACTGCTTCGTCGAGGCGATGTACTCGATCGGGGCGTCCACCCAGACGTAGAGCACCAGGTCGGTTTCCTCGCCGTCCCGGTCCGGATAGTCGATGCCCCAGTCGAGATCGCGGGTGATACACCAGTCCTGCAGCTCCCCTTCGATCCACTCGCGTGGCTGGTTCCGGGCGTTTTTGGTCCCCTCCAGTCGGTCGATGAAGTCGGCGAGGTACTCCTGGAAGGCCGAGACCTCGAAGAACTTGTGCGTGCGAGTCCGATATTCGGCCGGGTTTCCGGTGAGGATGCTCGTCGGGTTCTCGATTTCGCCGGGCTCGAGGTGTCGACCACAGCCCTCGTCGCATTCGTCCCCGCGGGCCTGCTCGCCGCAGTAGGGACAGGTGCCCTCGACGTACCGGTCCGGGAGTGGCTGGTTCTCGATCGGATCCCAGGCGACCTCGATCGTCTTCTCGTAGACGTGGCCCTCCCTGTCGAGGGTCTCGACGATCTCGGTGGTCAACTCGACGTTCGCGTCCTGATGGGTGTGGCCGTAGTTGTCGAAGTCGACGTCGAACTGGGGAAAGGTCTCCTCGTAGGTCTCGTGCCAGTCGAGGGCGAATTCCTCCGGGGAGACACCGGCTTCGGCGGCGTTGACCGCAATCGGGGTCCCGTGCATGTCGGACCCGGACACGAAGGCGGTTTCCTGGCCGATCGTTCGCAGCGACCGGGTCAGGACGTCGCCGCTTACGTAGGTGCGGAGATGGCCGATGTGGAGGTCCCCGTTGGCGTACGGGAGCCCACAGGTCACCACCGCCGGGTTGTCCGTGGGGAACGGCTCGTGGCTCATGGGTATGGATGCCAGCCCGGCAGGTTAAAGCTCCCCGTTTTGCGGTCGCATGGAAGGACGACCGGTGAAACCGTCGATCAAATGAGGACGACGCCTCTTCGGACAGTCCGTTACGACGGTTGTAGCCGTCTCCGAAACGGTTCCGCTCGCTCAGAGCCGTTCGAGGTCCGCGAGGAACGATTCGAGCATGGATCGGGTCACGTGGGGCATGACAACCAGTCGAATCGCGCCACCGCGAGTGCGGGCGATCTTCCAGCCCGCCGCACGTAACGCGTCGTACTGTCCCGAGTCGGGTTGCCACGACACCAGTGGGAGTGTGGGTTCGGCGACGTCGTACCCTCGGGATTCGAGTTCGGACGCGATCCACGCCGCAAGTTCCATCGTCCGTTCGAATGCCGCCCGGTACCCGGACGGCCAGAGCGTCGAGAGCGCTGCAGCGGCACTTGCGACGCCAGCCCCGCTCCGGGTGCCGCCCAGCGAAACTTGCGTTTCGGAGGCGAGGTAGGGTGTTTTCACTTCGAGCGCCTGGAGTGTCGACGCGTCCCTGGCGAGGAACCCACCGGCGGGAATCGCTGCCCGCCCGGTCTTATGCGGATCGATCGTCATGGAGTCGATCCCTGCGTGGCCGAAGTGCCACTCGTGGTCGGTAAACGGGAGGAGGAACCCGCCGAACGCCGCGTCGACGTGGCAGTGGGCATCGACGGAATCGGCGAGGTCCGCAAGCGCCGGAATCGGATCCACGCGGCCGTACTCGGTCGAGCCGGCGACACAGAAGACGAGTGCAGTCTCCTCGTCAACGGCCTCGGCCATCGCGTCCGGGTCGGCCCGGTTTTCCGAATCGGTGTCGACGAATCGAACCTCCATGTCGAGCAACTCGGCGGCTTTGCGGAGCGAAAAGTGGGCGCTCTCCGGAGCCACGACGTTCGGATCCCCAGTCCCCGTGCGGTTCCGGGCGGCGCGGACCGCCTGGACGTTGGCCTCCGTCCCGCCGGCCGTGACGTACCCATGTGGCTCCGGGAGGCCGACGACGTCGCCGAGCATCGAGACGACCGAGTACTCGAGGTCGGCGACCGTTTCGAACGTGGCCGGGTCGCCAGGGTTGGTCCCCAGAAATGCGCGTGCGGCCCGCTCGGCGACCGGTGCCGGTCGCGTGCACATCGAGGAGAGCACCCGATCGAAGGACTGGGGAGCGGGTGACTGTGATCCGGGCATACTTCCGAGGTGTCGAACCAGCCGCTTATCGGTTCCGCTCCCTTCGCCGCAGACGGTTCCGCCGCGAACCCGTCAGCCCTCGGTGAGTTCTCGAATTCGCTCGGGAACCGGCGGGTGCTGGTAATGAAACGTCTCGTAGAGCGGGTGCGGGAAGGGATTGCCGAGGTTCTCCCGCTGGAGGGTTGCTAATGCGTCTGCAAGCGGTTCGCCACCGCCCACGACGTCCATGGCGAAGTCGTCCGCTTCTCGCTCGTTTTCGAGCCAGAGCCGGTTCGACAGCGGCTGGGTGAACTGCGCGATCGGTTCCAGCCAGAACGCGGCGAGCAGGAGTCCGGCCGCGGGAACTGCCGGGACGTCGAACATCGCGTAGAGCCAGGTCGTTTCCATGAGGAGCTTTGCGAGAAAGAGCAGGACGCCAGCCTGCAGGACGCTCATTCCCATTCCTTGCCAGATGTGCCCCTTTTTCCAGTGGGCCAGTTCGTGGGCGAGCACGCTCTGGAGTTCATCGGTCTCGAGTTGCTCGATCAGCGTGTCGTAGAGCACGACCCGTTTGGCCGCCCCGAAACCGGTAAAGAAGGCGTTTGAATGGCCCGACCGCGTGCTCGCGTCCATCTCGTAGACGTCCTCGCAGGTGAAGCCCGCCCGTTCGAACACCGTCTCGACCGCCTCGCGGAGGTCCCCTTTCTCGACCGGATCGAAGTCATAAAAGAGTGGCATGATGACCCGCGGAACGAGCACCTGGCTCGCGAGACTGAAGACGCCGACCACGCCGGTTGCCGCCAGCCACCACCAGTCCGGGAACTGCCGGATGACGACGAGGATCGCCCCGCCGAGGAGGCCGACCAGCACGACGCCGACGGCCGTGCTCACGAGCGCGTCGCGAACGAAGAGTCGCGGCGACTGCTCGTTGAACCCGAAGCCCTCCTCGATTCCGAAGGTCCCGAAGGCGTCGAAGGGGAGTTGAATCACTCGCATGAGGACCGTCGCACCGACGAACAGCGCGACCCCGGCGAGTAGCTCGTTGCCGATCACGGTGTAGAGCCCGGCCACCAGGTCGGAGAAGAGTCCCGAATACAAGACGAGCAAGAGGAGCCCGAGGAACACGACCTGGCGTAGCTGCGCGGACGCCGTCGTCAACCGGTGGTATTCGAGGAGGCGGTCGGGGTCCTCGATCCCGAGGGTGTCTGCCAGCCAGTCGGCGCGGTCGTGAACGGTTCGCTCTGCATAGCTGACGTTCGCGGCCGCGAGCCAGCAGAAAAAGGTCGTCGAGCCCACGACGAGGAGCAGGAACGCGGCGTGAAAGACGAGCATGTGCGCCGACTAGCACGCAATCCCGAAAACCTCTGTCGTTCGGTCGTGGCCCCCGTTTTACGGAATCGCTGTGCTATCGGACCGAATCGAGCAGGAGGCGCTGTTCGGTCCGCTTGACCTCGTGTTGAACGTCTCGAACCGCGTCGATGTTTGCAGAGATGGAGGAAATCCCCTCCTCGACGAGGAAGTCGACCATCTCCGGTTTCGAGCCGGCCTGTCCGCAGATGCTCGTGTCCACGTCGTGTTCTCGACAGACTTCGATGGTCCGGCTGATGAGCTTGAGCACGGCGGGGTGAAGTTCGTCGAAGCGGTCGGCGACTCGCCCGTTGTTCCGGTCGACGGCGAGGGTGTACTGGGTGAGGTCGTTCGTGCCGAAGGAGGCAAAGTCGATTCCCTCCGCGGCCATCTCCTCGACGGTCATGACACTTGCCGGTGTTTCGACCATGACGCCCCACGAGCGCTTTTCCGGGTCGATGCCGGCCTTTTCGAGGTGTTCTCTGGCCTGCTCGACGTCCGCGGCGTCGTTCACGAGCGGGAACATGATCTCCACGTTGTCGTATCCCATCTCGAAGAGCCGCTTGACCGCTTCGAGCTCGTATTCGAAGATCTCGGGCTCCTCGAGGCTCCGCCGGATCCCGCGCCACCCGAGCATGGGATTGTGCTCGCTGGGTTCGTCGTTTCCGCCCTCGAGCTGCCGGAATTCGTCGGTCGGCGCGTCAAGGGTCCTGACTCGAACTGGCCGTGGGTAGAACTCCTCTGCGACCTCGCGCACGCCGGTGACGATTTCGTCTTTGTAGGCGTCCGGGCCGTGGTCCGCGAGGTAGCGTTGGGGGGTCTTGTTCGTCCCGAGGATCATGTGCTCCATCCGAAGCAGGCCGACACCGTCAGCGCCCGTTGCCGCGGCCCGTTCGGCGGCCCCCGGAATCGAGATGTTGACCTTCACCTCGGTGGCCGTCATCGGCTTGACGGGCGCCTTTGGTCGGGCCTCTTCAATGGGTTCCCGTTCCGTCTGGGCGGTGTCCCGGCCGTCGCGAACGTCACCGCGATCCCCGTCGATCGTGACGATCTGGTCGTCTTCGAGGATGTCCGTGGCGTTCCCGGTTCCGACGACGGCCGGCACCCCAAGTTCTCGGGAGACGATGGCGGCGTGACTGGTCATTCCGCCCTCCTCGGTGATGATCCCCGAGGCCCGCTTCATTGCCGGGACCATGTCCGGGGTGGTCATTGGCGTGACGATGATGTCGCCCTCTCCGACCTTGTCGAGCTGGTCGAGTTTGCGGATCGTTCGAACGGCCCCGGAGGCGATCCCCGGACTTGCTCCGAGCCCGGAGAGGATGCTCTCCCCGTTCGATTCCCCGTTGCTTTCGCTCGCCGCTCCCGCGTCGATCGTCGTGATCGGACGGGACTGGAGCATGTACAGCGTCCCGTCGGCGATCGCCCACTCGACGTCCTGGGGGGTTTCGTAGTGTTCCTCGACTCGCTCGCCCATCGCGACGAGTTCGTCGATTTCCTCGTCGGTCAGGACCCGTGCCGTCCGTCTGTCCCCCTCGATCGGTTCGGTGACCGTCTCCCCGGTTTCGGGGTCCCGGACCATCTCCAGTTTCTTGTCGGCGACGGTGATCTCCGCTAACTTGCCGGTCTGGCGGTCGACGTGGTAGTTATCCGGGGAGACCGATCCCGACACGACCGCCTCGCCCAGCCCCCAGGCAGCCTCGATGATCGTCTTCTTGGCCCCGGTCGAGGGGTGACTGGTGAACAGCACCCCGCTCTTTTCGGCGTCGACCATCTGCTGGACGACGACGGCGATGTCGACCGCGTCGTGGGAGAAACCCTGTTGCTCGCGGTAGTAGATCGCCCTTTGGGTGAAAAGCGAGGCCCATGCCCGACGAACCCGGTCGAGAAGCTTCTCGCCCTGGACGTTGAGGTAGGTCTCCTGCTGCCCGGCGAAACTCGCCTCCGGGAGGTCCTCGGCGGTGCCCGATGAGCGGACCGCGACGAAGGGGTCCTCCCCGTCCAGGTTCGCGTAGGCCGCCTTGATCTCCTCCTCGATGTGGTCGGGGATCGGCGTCTCCAGGATGAGCTCCTTGGCCCGCGATTCGGCTTCGGCGAGCGCCCCCGAGTCCTCGGTCTCCACGTCGACGGCCGCGAAGAGTTCGTCGTCGATGCCGGTGTCTTCGATGAACGAGCGATACGTGTCCGCGGTGACGACGAACCCGGGCGGGACGGGAAGTCCAGCGTCGGTCATCTCCCCGAGGGAGGCCCCCTTCCCGCCGACGCTCCCGATGTCGTCGGCCCGTACGTGATCCAGCCAGCGTACTGCCATGTGGCAGGTGTATGAACCCGGAGTGGACCCATGAAGGTTGCGGCAATACTATCGGATCGGAAACGACCTGCCAGGGCCGTCCGAGCGCCCCGAGTGGCCGGAAGACGGCGTGGCTCCGTGGCGGAATATTAAAACCACGCCCGCGCTTGGGCTCGACATGGACCAGAAACGCTCCTTGCGATGGGCGGGCCGGTACTTCCTTTTCACCACCGCCCTGTCGCTTCTCGGGGTGGCCATTGTCGGCCTCGGTGGGTACCTCGTCTCAAGTGGCCTCGTGCTGGGTCCGGACACCATCTTCGGGTTCCGATACCCGCACTTCACGACCCGGAGTTATCTCGGTCTCGTCCCGGTCGTTCTCGGCCTCGCGGTCTGGCGGCTCGGCAAGGCCTGGGCGCTTTATCATACGATGACCGGCGCGATGGCGGAGGAACTCGGCGACACCTTCGACACCGAACACGTCAAAAGCGACATCGTCGCGGTGCTTGACGACCGCCTCGCGGACATGCAACAGGACCTCCAGTCGGCCAACCGGGAACTCAGGGAGCTCAAGCGGGAGGACGGGTTCGAATTCGGGTCCGAAGACTGACCTGGGCTCGAGATATCGACGAGTGGCTTTTCCACGCTTGGCCGATCGATCAGCTCGCCAGTGGAGATGGCATGATTAAAGTCCGTTCTCACCACTATCGATGATGGTGACCGAACCCAATGGCTGCGCTCCCCGATGAATTCAACTGCACCATCACGAATTGGGACTACATCTACGGTCTCAGTCGAACCGTGGCCGACCAGGTCAAGGCCGCCGACTTCGAACCCGACGTCATCGTGGCGCTGGCCCGCGGCGGCTGGTTCTCGGGTCGGGTTCTCTGTGATTTCCTCGGCCTCGACGACCTGACGAGCCTCAAGATGGAACACTACGTCGGGACGGCCGCGAAATCCGAGGAACCGGAGATCCGGTACCCGATGCCGGAGGGCTCGGTCGCGGGCAAGGACGTCCTCATCGTCGACGATATCGCCGACACCGGCGGCTCGATTCAGCACGCCTACGAGTACGTAACCGACCGCGATTCCGGCGAGGTCCGGACGGCCACGTTGCAACTCCTCCAGACCAGCGAGTTCGAACCGGACTTCGTCGGCGAGCGGCTCCAGGAGTGGACCTGGGTCGTCTATCCGTGGAATTTCATCGAGGACATGGTCGATCTCATCGCCGGCGTCATGGAGAAGGGCGGGGATGGCCCGTACACGGAGGCCGAGATCAGAAATCTCCTCGCCACGTACCACGACATCGACCGCATCGAGATGGAAATCGCCCAGCCCGACCGGCTTGTAGAGGTCCTCGAGGAGATGGACCGCAGGGACGTGATCGTTCGGGCTGGTGAGGGGTGGGCCCTCGCGGACGATTGATCACCGCACCGCACGGGAACCCAACCGTTTAGGTCGAGTCCCGAGAAGGCCGGCATATGATCGGCTTCATCGGCGGGAGCGGCATTTACGAGGCCCTCCCACTCACGAACGTCCGGGAGCGGGACGTCTCGACACCGTTTGGCGATCCAAGCGCACCCGTAACCATCGGCACGTACGAGGGAACTGGTACCGAAGTGGCGTTCATCCCCCGCCACGGCCGCCACCACCAGTACTCCCCGACTGACCTCCCGTATCGGGCGAACATGTACGCGCTCAAGTCCCTCGGCGTGGAGCGGATCATCGCCAGCAACGCCGTCGGGAGTCTTCGCGAGGACCTCGAACCACGCACGCTCGTGATCCCGGACCAGCTGTTCGACCGAACCCGACACCGAGCGTCTAGCTTCTTCGGCGACGGAATGGTCGTCCACCAGGGCTTCGCGGAACCGTTCTGTCCGGATCTTTCCGGGACGCTCGCGGCAGCGGCCGAATCAGCAACTGCGGCGCCGGTCACCGAGGGCGGGACATACGTCACGATCGAGGGCCCGCAGTTCTCGACCCGCGCGGAGAGCGAATTCTACCGCGAGCAGGGCTTTGACATCATCGGCATGACGGCCATTCCAGAGGCGAAGCTCGCCCGTGAGGCGGAACTTTGCTATGCCACGGTGGCCGGGGTGACCGACTGGGACGTCTGGAAAACCGACAGCACCGTGTCACTCCAGGAGGTGCTGGAGAACGCTTCTCACAACGAGCGTGCGATTCAGGCGGTCGTGGGGAACGCGATCGAGTCACTTGGGAAACGCGAGTGTGACTGCGAGTCGGCCCTCGAGGGCACGATCAACACCGATCCCGAGCACATCCCGACAGCAACCCTCGAATCCGTGGACCTGCTGGTCGACGACTATCTGTAATCAGGGCCGATCGGGTCGTCTCTGGCGCTCTTCTTTTGGAAGGTCAGTCCCGCGTGGCCGGTTCTTCCGCCCGTTCCCCTTCGGATGTGGTGTCTGTGTCAGACCCATCCCCGGAAGCGGTGGCTGACTCGGATTCCTGGTAGAGTGTGCCCGAATCCTGATCGTCGCCGAGTCCCCGATCCTGGATCCACAGGTCGCCGAAGAGGTCGTCCTGCTCGAGGTATACGTCGCCACGGTGGGAGAGAAAGAGCAGGGCGAGAAAGGTCTCGATCCGGGAGCCGGCGGCGTCCGAAATCTCCGCATAGAGCACCTCGGGCCGGCCACGGTCGTAGCGCTCCGCGAGGGCCGCGGCGACGGCCTCGATGAGTTCGTCGATGTCCTCGTCGTGGGCCGTGCCGGTGACGGCCGACTCGTTTGGCTCGCCCTCGGAACGGGTCTCATCGCCCGTGCGATAATCGAGGGTCTGGACCCCGCGGAGAAAACCGTGGGGCGAGTTCTCCGTGTCGTAGCTCCGCCCGGACTTCCACCACGACCCTCGCTCGGCCTCGCGGAGTTCGCGGACGAGTTCGTCGAGGGTCTCCGGGGTACCCCGGGCGGTCCGGCGCTCGAGTCGCCGGTCCATCTCCGCCTCGAGTTCGTCGATTGGATCCCCGACGGCGGAGGTCGGACCGTCGAACCGCTCCGGTTCCTCGAAGGGATCGATCCGCTTCGGTTCGTCCGGTTCGGGATCGAGGTCCTCGGAAAACAGCTCGTCGCTTTTCATCCGCAACAGGACGCTGGCGTAGAACAGCGCCCGGCCCGAGGAGCGAATCTCGCCGTCGTCGAGTGCCGAGAGGAACGCGTCTGTCACCTGGATGATGTCGATGTCCCAGGGGTCGATCTCGCCGCGCTCGGCGAGCCCCACCAGCACCTCGACGGGCTCGACCCGTGTGTCGTCCTCGTGCGGGTCGACCGACGCGGTTTCAGTCATCCGCGACCGCCTCCCGACCGGCGAGGTCGATGCCCGTGACTGCAGAGATGTTGTCCTCCTGCATCGTCACGCCGATGGCGCGCTCGGAGCGCTCCAGCATGGCCGAGCGATGGGAGACGACCACGAACTGGGCCTCGCTGGCCAGCTCGTCGACCATCTCGCCGACCCGCTCGGCGTTCGCGGCGTCGAGGAACGCGTCGATCTCGTCGAGGGCGTAGAACGGTGCGGGGTTGAATCGCTGAATGGCGAAAATGAACGCGAGCGCAGTCAACGACTTCTCGCCGCCTGACATCGCGTCGAGTCGCTGGATCGGTTTGTCTCCGGGCTGGGCACGCATGGTCATCCCGCCCTCGAAGGGTTCCTCCGGATCTTCGAGTGAGAGTTCGCCGGTCCCGTCCGAGAGCCGCTCGAAGATGTCCTGGAACTGCTCGTTGATCGCTTCGTAGGCCTCCATGAAGTTCTCCCGCTTGAGCCGGTCGTAGCGATCGATCCGGTCCCCGATGGCCTCCCGCTCCTCGTCGAGTTCGTCCCGCTTCTCGGTGAGCCGGGTGAGGATCGTCTCGACTTTGTCGTAATCGTCGATGGCCTTCATGTTGACCGGTTCGAGCCGACTCATCTGCCGTTCGAGGCGTCTGACGTTCTTCTCGACGGTCTCCAGGTCCGGGATGTCCTCGGGGTCAGTTTCCTCGACGGATTCCTCGAGTTGCGCGATCTCGGCTTCGAGTCGACCCGCCGCCTGTTCGAGACTCCGGATGCGGTTCTGGAGGCTGTCGGCCTCGTTTTTGGTCTCGTCCCGCGCCTCCCTGGCCTCGGCCAACTCCTCGCGTAACTCCTCGCGTTCGGCCTTGAGATCGGCCAGCTCCTCCTCGAGTTCGGCGATCGCGGTCTCCTTTTCTTCGAGTTTCGCCCTTCGATCGTCGATTTCGGCCTCCAGTTCCTCGATCCGCTCTTCCTGCTCGGCCTTCGTGTTCTGGGCGGCCTCGACGTCGTCGTGGAGGTCGTCGATCGCGGACTCGGCGTACTCCTTCTCAAGCCCGAGGCTGTTGAGTTCGCCGTCGATCTCGTCGATCCGGTCCTCGATCTCGGTCACCTCGGCCTGTAACGATTCCTTCTCGTCGGTCAGTTCGGGGATCCTGGAGTCCGCGAGTTCGGCCTCGAGCTCCTCGATTTCTGCTTGTTTTGCCTCGATCGCCGCGGTCGTCTCCTCGATTTTTTCGTCGAGGGCGGCCATCTCCTCGTTGACCGCCTCGCGCTCCGCTTCGAGGTCCTCGATCCGCTGTTCGAGTGATTCGATCTCGTCCCGGGTCGATTCGAGCTCCCGCTCGGCCCGGCCGCTTTCGGCTTCGATCTCCCGGACGCCGTCGAGGGCGTCAGCTCGCTTTTCTCGTGCCCGGTCGATCTGCTCCTCGAGGTCGTCGATGTCGCCGGCGATGGCTGCCCGCTCCGTTTCGAGTTCCTCGATTCGCTCGGCGACTCGCTTGAGCTGTCCCTCGCCGGTCGCCTCGAAGGAGTACCGCGATCCGGAGCCGCTCCCGCCGGTCATGGCGCCGCTCTTTTCGACGAGGTCCCCGTCCAGGGTCACGAGCCGGGAGTCGCCCATGAACTCTCTGGCTGTTGCCATGTCATCGACGACGAGCGTGTCTCCCAGAACGTAGGAGAAGACCGGGGCGTACTCCCGGGCGAAGTCGACCAGGTTGTACGCGAAATCGATCACGCCCGGGTGATCGGGCGGGTCGGGAAGGTACCGGTCGTCCATCTTCGTGATCGGGAGGAACGTCGCCCGACCGGCGTTCCGGGACTTGAGGTACTCGATACACCGCTCGCCGACGCCGTCGTCCGCGACGACGACGTGGGCCATTCGTCCCCCGGCGGCTGTCTCGCAGGCGGTGGCGTAGTCCCGTTCGACGCTGCCGAGTTCCGCGATCGCCCCGTGGACGCCGTCCATGTCGGCGTTGAGAATCGTCGTCACCGATCGGCCAAAGGAGCTGTCGCCGTTCTCGTCAGCTCGGGCCTCGAGTGTGGCGTACTCCTTCTGGGCGTCTTCGAGGTCCGCCTCGATCGATTCGAGGTCCGACTGTCGCTCCGCCTTCTCCTCGTTGAGGTCCTCGATAACGTCCTCGATCTGTGCCTTGTTCTCCCGGGACTTCGCCAGTTCCCGCTCGAGGTCCCGGATCCTGGCTTCGAGTTCCTCGGCCCGTTCCCGGGCGTCTTCGAGATCGGATCTGGCGGTTTCCAGGTCCGTCGACCGACGACGGGCCTCGTCGAGGTGTCGGTCCTTCTCGCGCTGGAGTTCGTTTCGCTCCGTCTTTTGCTCCTCGAGTTCGGTTTTGGCGGCGTCCAGGTCGGCTTTCAGGTCGTCGAAGGCCGTATCCACCGCCTCGATTTCGGCCTCGACGTCCTCGATCTCCGCTTCGAGGGTTCCCTTTTCGCCGGCGAGGGAGGCCTTCTCGACTTTCAACTCTCGGATCTGGTCGTCGAGTTCGTCGATCTCCTCCCCCTTACGATCGATCTTGACGAAGGCCTGACGGCGGGTTTCGGTGGCCTCCTGGATGCGCTCTTCGGCCCCATCGATACGATCCTCGAGGCCGGAGATCTCCCCTTTGATCTCCTCCATCTCGCCCTTGAGCCGGAGTTGCTCGTCCTCGCCCTTCCGCTCGATTTCGGCGTCGAGGTCGGCGAGATCCTCCGTGAGTCGGGTAACCGTCTCCGCCCGCTCGGTCAGTTCGGCCTGCAGTTCCTCGAGTTCCTCCTCGCGGGTCTCGATGTCGGCCTGGGTGTCCGCGAGTTCCTGACGTCGCTCGTCGAGTTCCGCGAGATCGCGGTAGGCCTCGTACTCCTGTTTCTCCTCGCGGAGGCCCTGGTACTCCAGGGCCGCCTCGCGTTCGTCTTCGAGCTGGTCGAGCCGCTCCTGTTTCTCCTCGATCCGTAGCTCGGCCTCGCCGATCTTCTCCCGGACCGCTTCGAGTTCAACCTGGGCGTCATCCTTCTTGCGGTCGAATTCTGCGACACCGGCGATCTCGTCAATGATCTCCCGGCGCTCGTGTGGAGTCATCTGGATGATGCCGGTCACGTCCCCCTGCATGACGACGTTGTACCCTTCCGGTGTCACCCCCGCACTCGAGAGGAGGTCCTGAATGTCGGAGAGGTTGACCGAGCGACCGTTGAGGTAATAATAGGAGTAGTAGTTGTCCTCGGTCTGCTTGATCCGGCGTTTCACCCGGATCTGGTCGACTTCGTCGACCGACTCGGTCCCGAGCGCGGCGGCCAGCTGGGAACTCGTTATCGTCCGATCCTCGTTTGCCAGGGTCACCTCGACGCTCGCTTCGCGGGCACCCTGGTGGGTACGATCCTCTTCGTGGGCCGGGTTGTAGATGAGGTCGGGCAACTTCTGGGCTCGCATGCCGCGAGTCCGGGCCAATCCCAGCGCGAACAGGATCGCGTCGATGATGTTCGACTTCCCGGATCCGTTCGGCCCGCTGATGGTCGTGAAATCCTGGTAAAACGGGATCCTGGTGGTTCGTCCGAAGCTCTTGAAGTTCTCCAGGACGATCTGGTCTATGTACATCTGGTGTGTCGGGTGTGTTTAGCCGACGAGGATGTCGTCACCGATGGTCTCGACGTCCTCGGGTTCGGACTCCGTCGACTCCTTGGAACCGCGCTCCGCCGATCCCGTCCCACCGTCTTCCTGTGCGAAGAGTTCCTCCACGCTTTTCGACTCGTCCTCGATCCCATGCGTGGGTGTTTCCCCGTCGAGTTGGGCCTCCAGTTCTCGAACCCGTTCCTGCAGGTCGAGCAGTTCATTTGTCAGGCCATCGACGGTGGCAACGAGTTCTTCCACGCGAGCCGCGTCGACGCTCTCGCCGTCGGTCATGGCTGTACGAACCACCGTGAAGGCCTTAAACCGTGTGGCAGACGCGCGTCAGACATTCATGCCCAGACGGTCCTTCGTCAGGTCTATAGCCCTCGACGCGGAATCGAATTTCAATGTCATCGGTCTCCTCGCGGGCGAGCCTCGCGCCCGTCATCGGCCTCGAGGTCCACGTCCAGCTCGAGACGGACACGAAGATCTTCTGTGGGTGCTCGACCGACGCCGAAGACGCCCAGCCGAACACCAATACCTGTCCGGTCTGTCTCGGGTTGCCCGGGTCCCTCCCCGTGCTGAACGAAGCCGCCGTCGAGGCGGCAGTGAAACTCGGGAAGGCGATCGAGGCGGACATTCCCGAACGCACGCGCTTCCACCGGAAGAACTACTTCTACCCCGACCTCCCGAAGGGCTTCCAGATCACCCAGTACGACGCCCCGATCTGTGCCGACGGCCACCTCGAAATCTCCCACGAGGGAGAGCGGCGAGACGTCGGCATCGAGCGAGCCCACCTCGAAGAGGATCCGGGAAGCCTCCAGCACGAGGGCGGCCACATCGACACGGCCGATTACACGCTCGTCGACTACAACCGCGCCGGCGTCCCGCTGATGGAGATCGTCACGAGGCCGGACTTCCGTAGCCCGGGTGCGGTCCGTGCTTTCCTTTCGAAACTCGAGGAGGTCCTCGAGTATCTCGGGATCTACGACAGCCAGCGGGACGGCAGCCTTCGCATCGACGCGAACATCTCTCTGATCGACGAGGCCGAAATCGCGAGCGACGGATCGATTCCCGAGACCGTTCTGGCGGACGCCAACCGAACGGAGGTCAAGAACATCTCCAGTCACAAGGGGGCCGAAACGGCGCTCGCCTACGAGATCACGCGCCAGCGAAACGCGATCGAGCGCGGCCGCGAGGTCACTCAGGAGACCCGTCACTGGGACGAGTCCCGCGGGATCACGGTCTCGATGCGCGAGAAGGAAGAAGAAAAGGAGTATCGGTACTTCCGGGAGGCCGACATCCCGCCCCTCGAGGTCGCCCACTGGAAAGACGAGATCCCCATTCCGGAACTCCCGGACGCCCGTCGCGAGCGGTTCCAGGACGAATACGGGCTCGGTGTGGAGGCGGCTTCGAAGTTGACCTCGACGAAACAGGTCGCGGACTTCTTCGAGGCCGTCGCCGACCGCTTCGACGCCGACCTCGCAGCGACCTGGGTCGCGGACACGCTTCTGGGCGAACTCAACTACCGCGACATGGAGATCACCGACGTCGAGGACCGCTTCGACGAGATCACTCGCCTGGTCGAACTCGTCGCAATCGAGGAGATCACCGAGCGAAACGCCCGCGAGGTCGTCCTGCGCTCGATGCTGGACGACGGTGCCAGCCCGGACGAGATCGTCGAAGCCGAGGACCTCGGCAAGACCGAGACCGACGAGATCGTGTCCGCGGTCGAAGCGGCCATCGAGGAGAACCCCGATGCAGTCGAGGACGTCATGGCCGGCGAGGACGGGGCGATCAACTTCCTCGTCGGGCAGGTCATGCAGAAAACCGGGGGTCGGGCGGATCCGGGCGACGTAAACCAGCTGTTGCGCGAACGGTTACCCGACGCGGAGTGAGTCCCGGTCCACGTTTGCGGGCCAGGAGTTCCAGCGCAAGTTTGCGTGTCAGGTGAGCGATACGGGGCCGAAATCGAACCACCCCGACGCCGGCGACGAAATCCTTACAAGGAGCCTTGGCCTACGCCCAAGCCAGCCTGGTGGTCCCGTGGAACTCATCATCACCGAGAAGAACAACGCCGCCCGCCGCATCGCGGAGATCCTGAGCGACGGCTCCAATCGGACCGAGCGGGTCGGCGGAGTCGACGTCTACGCCTGGGGGACCCATCGCGTGATCGGTCTCGCCGGCCACGTCGTCGGTGTCGACTTCCCCGAGGAGTATTCCGACTGGCGGGACGTCCAACCCGCAGAACTCGTTCACGCCCCGATCGAGACGCGGGTCACCAAGCCGGACATCGTTTCCTCGTTGAAGCGTCTCGCCCGCGAGGCCGACAGCGTGGTCATCGCCACTGACTACGACCGGGAGGGCGAACTCATCGGGAAGGAGGCCTACGAACTCGTCCGCGAAGTGGACGAGTCGGTCCCGGTCTCCCGGGTCCGCTTCTCCTCGATCACCGAAAACGAGGTCAAGACGGCGTTTGCGAACCCCGACGAACTGGACTTCGAACTCGCTGCGGCGGGGGAGGCTCGCCAGCAGATCGACCTTCTCTGGGGCGCGGCGCTCACGCGATTCCTGTCCCTCTCGGCGGGCCAGCGCGGCAAAGACTTCATCAGCGTCGGTCGGGTGCAGACGCCGACGCTCAAGCTCATCGTGGACAAGGAGCGGGAGATTCAGGCCTTCGACCCGACGACCTACTGGGAGTTGTTCGCGGACCTCGCCGGCGGCGAGACCACCTTCGAGGCCCAGTACTTCTACGACGATGACGGTTCGGAGGCCGAGCGGATCTGGGACGAGGACCATGCGACCCGGGCCGAAGCGGACCTCTCCTCGGCAGCCACCGTGACGGTCGAATCGGTCGACCGCCGGCGTCGGACCGACGATCCACCGGCCCCGTTCGCGACGACGTCGTTCATCAAGGCCGCCGGTTCGCTCGGGTTCAACGCCGGCCGGGCGATGAGCATCGCCGAAGACCTGTACACGGCCGGGTACATCACCTACCCGCGGACGGACAACACGGTCTATCCGGATGACCTCGACCCCGCGGAACTCCTCTCGGTCTTCGAGGGGACGCCATTCGACGACGCCGCGACGCGCCTCCTCGACCAGGGCGACCTCGAACCCACTCGTGGGGAGTCCGAAACGACCGACCATCCACCGATCCACCCGACGCCGGACGTGCCGGCCCGAAAGGACCTCTCCGAGGACGAGTGGCAGGTGTACGAACTCGTTGCGCGGCGGTTTTTCGCGACGCTGGCGGAGCCGGCCGTGTGGGCGCACCTTCGCGTGGTGGCGGCCGCGGCCGACAGGCAGCTCAAGGCAAACGGCAAGCGGCTGGTCGAGGAGGGCTACCACGCGGTGTACCCTTACATCGACACCTCGGAGAACTACGTTCCGGCCCTCGAGGAGGGTTCCTCGCTTCGCATCGAGTCGGTTACCCTCGAAGAGAAGGAGACCAAACCGCCACGCCGGTACGGCCAGTCCCGGCTGGTCGAGACGATGGAGAAGCTTGGGGTTGGGACGAAAAGCACGAGACACAATGTCATCGAGAAGCTCTACGACAGGGGGTATCTCGAGGACGACCCGCCACGACCGACACAACTCGCGATGGCCGTCGTCGAGGCAGCAGAGGAGTACGCCGACCTGGTCGTCAGCGAGGAGATGACCCGGGAACTCGAGGAAGAGATGACTGCGATCGTCGAGGGCGAAAAGGAACTCGACGAGGTGACGGCCGACTCCCGGGAGGCCCTGGACCGTATTTTCGAGTATCTGGCGGAATCCCGGGACGCGATCGGTGACCACCTCCGCTCCTCGCTCAAGGCCGACAAGACCCTCGGCCCGTGTCCGGAGTGCGGTTCGGACCTCCTGGTGCGCCAGAATCGGCGCGGCTCGTACTTCGTCGGGTGTGACGGCTACCCCGACTGCGAGTTCACCGCACCACTGCCAAACCGGGGTGAGCCCCAGCTCCTCGATGACGTCTGTGAAACACACGACCTCCATCACCTCAAGATGCTCGACGGTCGGAGCACGTTCGTGCACGGCTGTCCGCTCTGCAAAGTCGAAGACGCGGACGCCGCCGAAGACGAGGTCATCGGTCCGTGTCCGGAGTGCGGCGAGGACCACGGCGGCGAACTCGCCATCAAACACCTTCGGAACGGCTCGCGACTGGTGGGGTGTACCCGCTATCCGGACTGCGAATACGCGGTTCCCCTCCCCCGCCGGGGCGAAATCGAGGTCACCGAGGACCGGTGTGACGAACACGACCTCCCGGAACTCCGAATCCTGGACGGCGACGATCCGTGGGAGTTCGGCTGCCCGATCTGTAACTATCAGGAGTACGTCGCCAAGCGGAACAACGACCTCATGTCCATCGACGGCATCGGGGAGAAGACCAAGGAGAAACTCCAGGCGGCGGGGATCGAGGACGCGAGCGACCTGCTCGAAATCGACCCCGACGCGGTGGCTCCCGACATCGACGGGGTCTCGGCCGACCGGCTCGGTGAGTGGCAGCGAAACATCGGATAGGGGCGGATGGTGCCGGGCGACCAGCCCGAGAGTTTTAACCCGATCCCGGCCCACTTTTCACCTGATGCGCCTCGACGAGTACATCGAGGGCTTCCAGCCCGACGAGTCGGCCCGCCGTCGCCGGCTCGCCGAGGAGAAGTCCTACGAGATCCTGGATTACGTCGAGGGGCTGCAGACGGAACTCAAGTCCTCGCTCTCGGGTAGCTCGCTGCTGGGCAGTACCTCCCCGTCGATCTTCGTCGGGCGCGCGTCCTATCCGAACGTGAACACGGGCATTCTCGCCCCGGTCGGTCAGGAGGAGCAGGCGGCCGACTTCGCCACCAGTGGGAAATGGTATCAGCAGGGCCTCGACATCGAGAACGTCCTCCAGTACCGGACCGGGCTGCTCAACTCCCGGCGGGCCGCGAAGGTCGACGTCGAGGACGTCTGGGACGGCTTCGTCGGCACCCAGCGCGAGGTCGCCATCGCCGACCGGCCAGTCGACGTCGAACTCGGGCTGCAGGACGCCCCGGATATCGATCTCGACAAGTACCGCGAACCACAGGTAAACGCCCCGAGCGGACCCAACGCGACGACCGAAACGGCGATCCTGAGCGAGAATCCACACGTCCCGACCCAGGTCAAAAAGACCCTCGAGGACGACGACTGGCAGGCAGAAGGGGCGATGACCTACCTCTATCGGCGCGGACTGGACGTCTACGACATCAACCAGGTTCTTTCCGTCGGAGCGCTGGGTCGGGGGGAAAACCGTCGACTCGTTCCGACCCGGTGGTCCATCACCGCCGTGGACGACACGGTCAGCACGTTCCTCCGGGGCCGGATCCGTAACGCACCGTCGATCGATCAGGTGACGGTATTCCTCAACGAGTACATCGGGAACCGGTACTGGATCGTGCTCGCTCCGGGCACGTGGGAGTACGAACTCGTCGAGATGAAATCCCCGGGCAGCATCTGGAACCCGGAACCCGACGGAAACGTGTTCATGTCGAGTGCCTACGAGGGGTTCGAGGGCCGAACGAGCTACGTCGATGAAACCGCCGGAGCGTATTATGCAGCCCGGCTCGGGATCCTCGAGTACCTCGAATCGGTCGGCCGGCAAGCCAAGGCGCTCGTGTTGCGGGAGGTTTCCGACGACTACTGGGCGCCAGTCGGGGTCTGGCAGGTCCGGGAGAGCGTTCGGAACGCCTTCGAGGACGGGCCGAACCCGGAACTGGCGGGCGAACCGGGGGTCGCCGAGACGTTCGACTCCGCGATCAGACAGATCGTTCCCCACCTGCCGGTGGGCCTCGGCGACCTGCGGCGGAAATCCACGCTCGTCGAGGGACGGCAGGCCGGATTGACCGACTTCCGGGCAGGCGGGCGCTGAAATCGGTTACTCCGTCGGTGTTCGGAACTCCAAATCCCGGTCCCGTGTCCTGGTTGCGTTCGCTGCTGGCAGAAGGGTTATTCGAGTCAGGGACGGAGGTCGGGGTATGCAAACCGCCGATCCGTGGGCCCCGCGAACCGAACGCGGGGCCAATCGGGGATATGCCCTCCTCGGCGCGGTGCTCGTCAGTATTCTCGGGATAGCCGTGGGGTTCGTGTTCAGCGGGGTGGTCATCTTCGGGACTGTCTGGCTCGGTGTCGATCTCTCGTTGCTCGCCTTGGTCGCCGTCGTCTTCGTCACGACGGCGATCGGTTTCGTGGCGACCGGGACCGCGTATCTCAGTCTTCGAGGGATCTCGATTCGAACGTACGTGTCCGTCCGGGCGCCGGGATTCGGGGATCTCCTCTGGGTCGTCGGGGGCTATGTCGCCGCGCTTTCGCTCGTGTTCGTGGCGGGAATCCTGCTCACGATCCTGCAGGTAGCGCCCGAGACGACGAATCAGGCGGCGGAACTCGGTATGGAGAATCCCGAACTCCTCCTCTGGTTGGTCCCCCTCTCGATACTGGTCGTCGCGCCCGGGGAGGAACTCCTCTTTCGGGGCGTCGTTCAGGGTCGGCTCCGGGAAGGGTTCGAGGCCAAAGTCGCGATTCCGGTCACTGCCGCCCTGTTTGCCTCCGTCCACTACTTCTCGCTCACGGGCGCCGCCGAAGCACGGCTCATGGCTATCGCGATTCTCTTCGTTCCGAGTCTCGTCTTCGGGTACGCTTACGAACGATCGATGAACCTCCTCGTTCCGATTCTGATTCACGGGCTGTACAATTCGACCCTGGTGCTCGTGCTGTACGTCGTGATCGAAACTGCAGGAAACGCCCCGGTTTAACGGGCTATTCTTCGGCTGTTTGTACCGGTCCGGTTCCGATCACTCCGTCTACGGCGTCGCGGAACGACTGTCGGGTCGGGAAGTAGGTCTCTTCGATCTCCGAGAGAATTTCCGAGAGTTCCCGCGGCCCCTCGGGCGTCCGGATCCGTGTTTCACCTTCCTTGCGGTCGATCTCGCTCTTCTGGATCGCCCAGCTGAGCCGCTCGGCGACCCGGGAAATCGGGGCCCCCTCGACGTCGGGGCCGGCCCCAAGTTCCACGCCGTGTTCCTCATCAGCGTCTTCGGCCATGTGAACCGTTTTTCCCGGCCGCCGATTCAAGCTTTCGATGCGATTCTCGCTGCAGGGCGCAGATGTCTGACATACTGTTATAGTCCCGGGTCGTGTACATTCCAGTATGCCCAGTCTCGGGGAGACCTACGAGCGTCGGGTCGGAGTCGCGAGCCGCCAGCAGGTCCTCGTCGGAACGGCTCTGTTCGTCGCCGGCGCAGTGCTCGTGGTCACCGGGATCCTGTTTGCCGGAACCGGTATCCTCGTCGGCAACGGGATGAGTGTTCTCGACAGCCGGGAGATCGCCGGAATCCTCGCAGGCGTCGGCGTTCCGGCCGTGTTCGCCGGTATCACGATCGTCCTTCCGAGCCAGGGATCCCACCGGATGGCCGCCGGTGTCGGTTCCGGCCTGGCGCTTTTGGGCGTCTGGCTGTTCCAGTCGGCGTACCCGGAGAACTGGTACGCGACTGCCGGCGTCCCGACGAACCAGGTCCTCCTCCTGCTTCTGGTTTACTTCACCGGCGTGTTGATCACCTTCTGGTCGCTCTTCACCGCGGTCGCGACGTTCAAGACTCGGAACGATCCCGGCGGAACGGTCTCGCTGCGAGTCGGTTCCGAGGGGCCGACGATCAGGGCGGTCGAAGCCGTCCAGACCGAGTTCCACAACGCTGGCAAGGCGATCAGCAGTGGTCTCGGGGGAATCGGGACCTTCGGCGGCGAGGCCGACACCCCCGACCTCGGTCCACAACCACATCGCCAGGGGTCGGTTTCGGACGGCGGCACCTCGACGGATGCGGAGATCGTCGAGCCGGAACCGACGGGACCGGCCCAGCCCACACAGACGGGCGACGACGCCGAGGTGATGGGGCGGGATCGGATCGGGCCGGACAAGTACTGTGGCAACTGCACCCACTTCGAGTACGAAACGCCCTCGGAGCGAATGGACCCCTACTGCGGGCTCTACGACGAACCCATGGACGACATGGAAGCCTGCAAGTGGTGGAAAGGCAGCACCTGATCGACCCCGTTTCAGAGACGTTCGAGCCGCTCCCGAAGGTGCTCCCAGTGGCTCCCCTTCCAGTAGAACTGTCCACAGTTTCGACACTCCCAGACCGGTTCTTTGCCGGGATCTGGCCCGTCCGCCGGTCCAGGGCCGTCGGTCTCCCGATCCAGGGTTCCGTTGCAACGGGAACACCGCATCGGCTCCGTCAGTTCGAGTGTGAAACCAGCCTCGTCCAGTTCACGGAGCTGCTCCAGTGGCGCTGTTTCGGTGAGCAGCAGGCTTTCCTCCGACGTCGAAGCGACCGCCCGATTCCGGGTGAGTAACAGCCGATTCTCCCGGGCGGACAGTTCGAGGATCGTCCCGTCGCTCTCGATACCCCGATCGAGTGCGTAGGCCGTATCATAGCCGATCATCCGAAGCGGCGAGACGAGACCGCCGAGCATGACGTCGAGACAGAGTCGGGTCTCGGCAGGGGTCACGGTCGGTTCGGGATTCGAACGGGAGGGACCCATCAGTCGAGGAAGTCCCGAAGACCCGCCACGTCACGGGTGTTCACCACGTCCGCTCCAGTGGCCCAGCCCCGCCGGGCAGTGTGGACACCATATCGCTGATAGGCGAACTCTTCGGGAGCATGGGCGTCCGTGTTGATGGCGATGCTGGCTCCTGCGTCGATCGCGGCCTTGACGGCCGATCCCCAGAGATCGAGCCGGTGGGGGTTGGCGTTCACCTCCAAAGCGACCCCGTTCTCCGTTGCGGCTCGACCGATCGCCCCCGGGTCAAACGCCATCGCGGGTCGCTGGTTCAACAGGCGGCCACTCGGGTGCCCGAGCACGTTCACGTGTGGGTGTTCGATCGCCGCGACCAGGCGGTCGGTCCGATCCTCGCCGTCGCCGATGTCGGCGTGTGGCGAGGCGATCACCACGTCCAGTTCGGCGAGGAGCGCATCGTCGGTGTTCTCGACCGATCCGTCCGGCGCGATGTTGGCCTCGATGCCGGTCAATACCTCGATTGGGGCCTCCCTGGAGACGGACTCGACTACCTCCAGTTGCTCTCTGATGTCGTCCTCGGAGAGCCCGCTGTCGCCGAAGACGCCTGGGCCGTCGGCGTGATCGGTTATCACCACGTACTCGTGACCGTACTCGTGGGCCCCGTCGACCATCTCCTCGATGGAGTAGTCACCGTCCGACCAGTTCGTGTGGACGTGGAGGTCTCCCCTGAGATCGCCCGCCTCGAGGAGGTCGGGCAACTTCCCGGCGACCGCAGCTTCGATTTCGCCCCGGTTCTCCCGGAGTTCGGGTGCGATCAGCGACAGTCCGAGGGCGTCGTAGACACTCGACTCGGTCTCCCCCGCGATTCGGTCGCCCGCTCGTGTGTCGGGATCGGCCCGCTCGGCGTCGGTGACCTCGAAGACGCCGTACTCGTTGACCTTCAACCCATCCTCGATCGCGAGGTTTCGCAGGGCGATGTTGTGGTCTTTGCTTCCGGTGAAGTACACGAGAGCACTCCCGAATTCGGCCGGCTCGATCAGGCGGAGGTCGACCTGCATTCCGGCCACCCGAAGGCTCGTCTTCGTCTCGCCGGATTCGAGCACCGACTCGACCCGGTCCCAGTCCGTAAGGGTTTCGGTGACAGCAGCTGCCTCCGGGGTTCCCACGAGCACGTCGACGTCACCGATGGTCGGGCGCCACCGGCGGAGCGATCCGGCAAGGGCGACCGAATCGACTCTCGGCTTGGGGGCCAGGAAGTCCCGGATCTCCTCGCCGATCGGCCGTGCGGTCCCGAGCAAGGAGCGGGTTCCCGCCCGTCGGGCGAAATCGATGTTGTCGAGGATGTTCTCCTCGGTCTTCGCGCCGAATCCCGAGACCGCCTGGATTTCGCCGGCCGTCGCTGCGTCCTCGAGGTCGTCCAGGGTTCGAATGCCAAGCGCTTCGTAGAGTGTCCCGACGGTTTTCGGCCCGACACCTTCGACCCGCGTGAGCGCCGCCATGTCGACCGGGAGGGCCTCACGCTGGGAATCCAGCTCCTCGATCGATCCGGTTTCGACGTACTCGACGATCTTCTCGCCGATCGCCTCCCCCACCCCTTCGATCTCTCGGACGGCATCGAGCCCGTCGTCGACGAGGTCGCTCACCGGGTCCGCGCTCGATCTGACGTTGTCGGCCGCTTTGCGATAGGCACGGGGCTTGTACTCGACGTCCTGTGCTTCGAGGAGGTCGGCCAGTTCGTCCAGTCGGTCGGCCACCTCGGCGTTCGAGGTCATCGGTTCCCCTCCCCGTGCCGGTTCGAATTCTTCCCGGTCACCGAATTCAGGAACGACAGCCAGCGCTTCCGGTCGGCCTGTCGCTGTCGTTCCGATTCGGCCTCGATGTCGGTCTCGGTATCGGATTCGAGGACAGTGAGCGCCCGGTCGATGCCCAGAATCGAGTCGGCCAGTTCCTCGGCTCGGTCGGTGGAAAGTTCACCCGTTTCGATCTCGTCCCGTCGTCGTTTTCGCTCCGCTCGCAGCCCCCGAATAACCTCGCGAATCCGGTCGTCCGAGGGTCCCCCGTTCGCATCGCTCGCATCGTGGACGAAGGCTGCCAGATCGACCGTCTCGCCGGCGATCGAGAGCTGATCGGGAATCGAGGCCCCGACCGTCGCGCCGTCCCGGTCGATGCGTTCGAGCAGCCGGTCCCGCTCGAAGGGTTTCACGGGCGAAGATAGGGGGTCCAGTTCCAAAAACCCCCGCGGCCCCCGTGTCGGGAGTTTTATCCTCCGGACTGTCATATCCCGGGGCATGGTGCGATGTGACTACTGTGGGCGGGAAGAAGGCATGCCGTACCAGTGCCGCATGTGTGGCGGCACGTTCTGTTCCGAACATCGTCTTCCCGAGAACCACGACTGCCCGGGGCTGGACCAGTGGGACGACCCGGGCGGGGTCTTCGATTCTGGCTTCGACGCGGGCGGTTCCGGGACCGGCCGAACCGGTCGCCAACCCTCCCGAAGTCGGGGTCTCCTTTCCAAACTCGGACTCTCCACGGGGCCCGGCGGGATCGGCGGCTACGTCCGTCGGAACATGACCTACGTCTTTCTGGCGATCATCTGGCTCGTCTTTCCGCTGGAATTCGTCGCCATCGCACTGGGCGGCTATGACCTCTTCACCCGGATTTTCACGCTGAATACGGACAACATCCTCTACGTGTATCCCTGGATCACGTCGATTTTCTCCCACTCGCCAGGCGGGTTCATGCACATTCTGTTCAACAGCATCGTGCTGTACTTCTTCGGCCCCCTCGTCGAGCGAAAGGTCGGGTCGAAGAACTTCGCCCTCCTGTTCGTCGGCAGCGGCGTGGTCGCCGGACTCGCCCAGGTGCTCGTGGCAGCAGCGATGGGTGGGGCCTCGCCGGTTCTCGGTGCGAGCGGGGCCATCATGGCGCTCATGGGCGTACTCACGGTGCTGAACCCCAACCTCCGGATTTACATCTACTTCATCATCCCGATGCCCCTCTGGGTCGCGACGTCGCTCTTTGCGGCCTACTCGGTCTTCATGAGTTCGCTCGGCGGGATCGGGGCCGGTGGGGTCGCCCAGCTCGCCCACCTCGCGGGGTTGGGAATCGGCCTGCTGTATGGCTTCTACCTCAAACAGCGTGGCACCAGGGCGCCCAAACAGCTCCAGATCGGCGGGGGCGGCCCGCCAGGCGGCGGCCGCCGACGCCGTCGCTGAGATGACGCCAGTCAATCCGGTGTACCACCCGGATCCTGATTCCTCGAGGGAGGCGATGGAGGCCCAGCAGCGTGAACTCGCGTCAGAGGCGGTCTTCGCGGACGACGGGTGTCCCGATCCGGCGGCAATCGAGGTGACCGAACCCCTCGACCTCGAGCGGCAGGGCTCCCCGTCGGAGGAGGGCCCCATCGTGGCTGGCGTCGATCAGGCCTTCGAGGACGACATGGCGGTGAGTGCCGTCGTCGCTGTACAGAACGGGCAGATCGTGGAGACAGTTTGTGCCCGAACGCCACTCTCGATTCCCTATATTCCAGGCCTCCTCGCGTTTCGCGAGGGCGAACCCATCGTCGAAGCCCTCGCTTCGCTCGCCGTCGAGCCCGACCTCCTCGTCTTCGATGGGAGCGGCCGGATCCACTACCGGGAGGCCGGAATCGCCACCCACGTCGGCGTGCTCTACGACGTTCCCGCGCTCGGCGTCACGAAGAACCTCCTCTGTGGAACGCCCGACCGCTCCCTCGAGGAGCCGCTTCCCGAGGGGACTGTCGTTCCGATCCGGGCCGACGACGAGGTCGAAACCGATTCGGGCACTGTGATCGGCCAGGCCGTCCAGACCCGCCAGTTTCCGAATCCAGAGAAACGCCACGTCAACCCGGTGTACGTCAGTCCCGGCCACCGGGTCGTTCCGGATACTGCAGTCGACCTGGTCCCGGCCCTCGGGGCGGGCTATAAGCTCCCGGAACCGATTCGGCTCGCGGATCGGGCGGCCGGGGAGTGCAAGCGTTAACTGCCGACCGGGCGATGGGACCGTATGGAACGGACCGTACTCATCACCGGATGCTCCTCGGGGATCGGTCGAGCGACGGCCGAAGCCTTCCTGGTGGAGGGGTGGACGGTGGTCGCGACCGCCCGCGAACTGTCGGACATCGCGGCCCTCGAGGACCAGGGTGCGATTACTCGGGTCCTCGACGTGAGGAAACCGGCTCAATGCCAGAGCGTCGTCGAGGAGACGATCGCGGAAACCGGACGGCTCGACTGTCTGGTGAACAACGCCGGCTACGCGCAGTTCGGCCCCGTCGAAGACGTCCCGACCCGACTGGTCGAGGCACAGTTCGACGTGAACCTCCTGGGCCCGTATCGACTCATCAGGGCCGCGCTGCCCCACATGCGGGAGGCCGAATCGGGAACGATCGTCAACGTCTCGAGCGTCTCCGGTCGGCTGTCGGCCCCCGGGATGGGCATCTATTCGAGTTCGAAAGCGGCGCTGGAGTCGCTTTCCGACGCGCTCCGGGTCGAGGCCTCGGCGTTCGACGTGGACGTCTCGCTCGTCGAGCCGGGACCGGTCGAGACGCAGTTCGAGGACCGGGCCCAGTCCTCCCTCGACGATCTCGAACGGAGCGAAGCCTACGCGGACGTCTACGCCGCGCTGGAAGACTGGGACGTCGTCGGAAGCATGAGTTCGGTCCCGCCGGAAACGGTTGCCTCGGTCATCCTCGAGGCGGGCGTCTCGACGAACCCGAAGGCACGGTACACGGTCGGCCCCGCGTCGCGGTACCTGACGTGGGCACGGTTCTTGCCTGATGGCGTTCGGGACGCCATTTTTTCGCTCGTTCGGAGGGTCGCCGGATGAAATCGGTCGAAAACCGAGAGACGCTTGTTCGCTCTCCTGACCACGAGACGGTCCTCGACAGCCTTCTCGCCGGTATCGAGGCGAGCGATCCGGCCCAGGTCATCGAGGCGGCGGTGACAGTCGACGGCGGGACGTTGCGCATCGACGGGGAGGCCTACGACCTCTCCGAGTACGACGAGGTCGTCGTGCTGGGCGGCGGGAACGCCGCCTCGCAGGTCGCCCGTGCACTCGAAAAGAAACTCGGCGAGTACCTCGACGGGGGGATCGTGGTGACGGACGACCCGGTGGAAACCGAGCGCGTGACGGTCCTGCCCGGCGACCACCCGGTCCCGAGCGAGCTGGGGGTCGAATCGACGCGCCAACTTCTCGACCGGGCGCGGGAGACCGACGCCGACACCCTCGTCCTCGGTGTGATTACCGGCGGTGGAAGCGCGCTCATGGCCGCCCCAGCCTTCGGGATCGAACTCGAGGAACTGATCGAGACGACGGATCAGCTTCTCAGAAGCGGCGCCCCGATCCAGGACATCAACGCGGTCCGCAAGCACCTCTCGGCACTGAAGGGCGGCCAACTCGCCGCCCTCGCAGCTCCGGCGACGACCGTCTCGCTCGTGTTGAGCGACGTCGTGGGCAACCATCTCGACGTGATCGCGAGCGGGCCGTTCGTGCCCGATCCGACTACCTTCGCGGATGCCCGAGCGGTGATCGAGCGCTTCGATCTCTCGCTCCCCGACTCAATCGAGGACCGGATCGAATCGGGCGTCGCCGGCGACCTCGAGGAGACCCCAAAGCCCGGCGACCCGGTCTTCGATCGAGTCACGACTCACATCGTCGCCGACGGGATGACGGCTCTCGAAGCCGCGGCGGACGTGATCAGCGATGCGGGGTATGAGCCACTTGTACTCAGCTCGCGGGTCGAGGGGGAGGCGAGCGAGGCGGCGAAGACCCACGCGGCGATCGCCAACGAGATTCGGGCGACGGGGACCCCGATCGACCCGCCGGCGGCGATTCTCACGGGCGGCGAGACGACGGTGACCGTCGACGGCGGTGGGTCAGGTGGCCCAAACCAGGAGTTCGCACTCTCGGCCGGCCTTGCGATCGAGGGGTCGACGATCGTGGGCGCCGTGGACAGCGACGGTATCGACGGCGCCAGCGACGCGGCTGGTGCCCTCGTCGACGAATCAGCCATCGACCGGCCTGCAGCCCAGGCGGCCCTCGACGCGAACGATTCCGGCGCCTATCTCGCCGAACAGGATCGGTTGATTGTGACGGGGCAAACGGGCACCAACGTGAACGACATCCGCGTGTTGCTCGTCCCGGAGCCGACCTGACGGGTGCTGTCGTGGGGATGTGACTGGCAATCCCCTGCTGATCAGCGATCGTCCACAACAGGTCCACCCGAGAATCGGAGCTGTTCGATTCGACAGGCACAGTTCCCAGGAGCGGTTGCCCGACATTCACACCGGTCGGAAGTTAACACATATATTCGACACCCGTGTGTTCCTATTTAAATGAAATTCTGTGACGAGTGTGGGTCGCTGATGCACACGGAGGGCGACACGTGGGTGTGTCGCTCCTGTGAGAACGAGGAGCCGCGGGACTCGCAAGCGGAAGCGGCGATGGCGACCCAGGATGGACAGCGGGACGACGGGGCACCCGCCGTGGCCGACGCGACCCAGGACGCCACCGAGACGATGCAGGAGCCCTGTCCGGCCGAGGACTGCGACAGCGAGCGGGCCGACTACGAGATGATGCCGAAGCCGGGCGGCTCCTACGAGGTTCGGCTGTTCACCTGCGTCGAGTGCGGCCACAAGTGGCGCGAGTCCTGACGGCGACTTTCCCGAACCGTGCTCCTTCGTGCGTGGACGGTTCAGCGTGAGATGCGTGAAACGAAACGGAGCGCTGATTTCACACGCGATATGTAGCAGCCGGATTCTGGCAGACTCGAATTAGATCCCCTGGAGCGTGCTGAATGGAGGGCGCGTATCTTGCATGACCCCGGGCAGACAGCAAATGATGAGAAGTACACGTTAAGAAAACTATAATCTTCAGCACCTCCAAAAGAACCTATGGGAATATTCTCCGATGTCAACTGAGCAAGTTCTTCTCGTCACTGCTGGCTCACAGATGGAAAATCTCGTGGCCACAGCGCTTGACTCGCATACCCAGCTGACGGTTGTCCCAGCCACCGAGACCCTCGGCAAGCTCCGCGATCGAGCGGTCGACTCGCTGATCGTGACAGAGGAACTGGCAGCAACTGACTCTCTCGATCTCGTTCGGGAGATTCGACGCGAGTTCCCAACACTCCCCATCAGCTTCATCTCGGAGTCTGACAGTGGTGTGCTCGCAAGCGAGGCCCTGGCCGCTGGCGTGGACGATTATGTCCCGCTGTCGGTCGTCTCGACCAACCCGGATCGGCTCCGGTCGGGACTCGACCGCGCAATGCAAGTTCGATCCCTCTCGGACCCATTGGACGAACTGGCAGCACTCCACACTGCGACACGAGAGATGATCGCGGCGGCCTCGGCGGACGCCCTCGCCAATCGTGTCGTCGAAGCCAGCAGCGATGTGCTTGGATTCGAGTATGCGTCTGTTTACTGGGTCGATGATGAACGACGAACGCTCAGACCCGTTGCCTGGACCGAGCAACTCGAAGCCACCATTGAGGAACCGCCAGCACTCGGTCCCGACAGTCTTGCCTGGCCTGCATTCATCAATACCTCGACCAAGTACTACGCCGACGTCTCGACAGTCGAAGAGACCCCGACCATGGGGACGGCTGTTCGAACAGAAATGTACGTTCCGCTTGGGGACTATGGACTTCTCAGTGTTTCTTCACCCGAGCAGGATGCGTTCAATGCTCATCAAAGAGAGATCATCAGTATTCTCGGAGCGAACGCCACTGCCGCACACGATTCCATCACCAAGACAACCGAGTTACGGGAGACTGCACAGGCGCTGACGTCCCGGAACGAACAACTCGACCAGTTCGTCTCGGTCGTCTCACACGATTTGCGGAATCCGTTGAATGTCGCTGCGGGACGCTTGGAGCTGGCCCGCGAGGAGTGTACCAGCGAACATCTGGTGGCTGTTGCTGACGCCCACAACCGAATGAACACGCTGATCGAGAATCTGCTCATCCTGGCCCGCAGCGAAGGACAGGTGGATGAGATGGAACCGGTCGATCTGAAGAGTGTCGTTGCGGGATGCTGGCAACACGTAGACACAGACGAGGCGACACTCGTCACTGATATCGACCGGCGGGTCCAGGCTAACCGGAGTCGTCTCGAACAACTGCTCGAAAACCTCCTGCGCAACGCAGTCGAACACGGGGGAAGCGATGTGACGATCACCATTGGGGCCCTGGAGGACGGCTTTTATGTCGAAGACGATGGCCCCGGTATCCCGGAAGCCGCCCGTGAGGAGGTTTTCGAGATGGGCTACTCGACGACCGAGAACGGGACGGGATTCGGATTGAGTATCGTCGAACAGGTCGCCAAGGCCCACGGCTGGGACATACACCTGGCGGATGGCTCTGCTGGGGGCGCACGGTTCGAAATCACCGGCGTTGAAACCGCCACATAGATTCTCTATAGCCAGCAACCGGTTTCTGACAGCCGCAGAATAGATTTGGGACGCGTGCTGCGTACATAGCGCGTATCGGCCACTACCCTACTGAGTATGTATCAGCCAGTTTTTCGGCTGCCGCTCAGGGAGCAATGGCCTTCATTCGGAGATAAATCAGTTACCTGGGCAACTCAATAGTGACACGATTCCCCTTCGAATCACGGCGCTCGATCAGTAACTTGCCGTTGGCTTCGGTGACGATACGCTTCACGAGCCATAACCCCATTCCGCTCATGTGGGTCAGCGGGTCGATCTGCCTTTCCGCCGTGAGGACCGCCCGTTCCTCAACAGGAATTGGCGGATTGCGATCCACGATTTCGATTTCGACGGTTTTTTCGTTTTCGGTGACAGCGATCCGAGCCCAGGATGGTCCTTCCGCCGAATGAACGACGACGTTTTCGAGCAACTCTTCGATTGCCTGTTCGATTTCGGTGATGGTGAGGATTTCCAGTTCGGCAGGCACGTCGACATCGAACGTTGCTTCGGGATACTCCTCTTGTAACCGCTCTGTTACCGACCGAATACGCTGGGTAATATCGAGTGTCCGAAGCGTTGGTGGCTCGGAAAGGATCTTTACGATCTTGCGTTCTTTGTCTGCCTGTTCGAGCAATCGTTGGCTTGCTGCAGTGATCGCTTCTGCGTGTTCGGCGATTTTCTCGGCCCCTTCTTCCTCGATCATCGCCGCTCGACCAAGGATCACATTCATCTCGTTGTTGAGATTATGGCGGAGCATTCGATCGAGTTCAACCAGATGGGTCTCACGTTCTAACTGATCGGTGAGGTCTCGCATCGTCACGACAACTCCCTGGATCGACCCCGACTCATCAGTCATGGGGGTATACTGAATCGAAAAGGTCCGTTCTGCCCCGGTTTCAGGGCTCCGCTTCATTCGATAGGTGACCGGTTCGCCGTCCAAAGCCCGGTCGATGTACGGCTTGGCCGTTTCGTAGTTCTCCGATCCAATTCCCTCGCTGAGCGTCATTTCGGTTATCGTTTCGGAGTCCAGGCCGTGAAACTCGCAGTACGCCTCGTTCGCAAAGAGGTACTGATAGTTCTCGTCTAACGCATGGATCAAATCATTAGTCTGCTCGACTGCGGCCTCGTATCGTTCGAGTTCGCGTTCGCGTTCCAGTCGCTCCGAAACGTCTCGAATCAATCCGACGAAGCCCTGAATCTCCCCGTCCTGGTCTCGGAGGTAGAAGACGTTCGTTTCGCCGGGGAACACCTCGCCGGATTTCGTTTCATAGGAGACGATTTTGGTGAAATTGGGGTCACCGATGTGCCCCTGGATGGCCTCACCCATCTCCTCGAATTCCGCCTTGCTCTCGTAGACGGAGTGGGTTGGTTTGCCCGCGATCTCTTCGCGCGAGTAGCCGAACAGGTCGGTAAACGCCTGATTGCAGTCGACGATATTCCGGTCGGTATCCGCGACGAGAATCATATCACGGATGCTCTCGAAAAACGAATGATATCGAATGCCTGTCGTGTGGGCTCGTATCGACTGGTTTCGCAGCCGGAGGAGTGCGCGGATACGCCATTCCAACTCCTTCTGTTTGACAGTGAGCCTCGCTGATTCCTTCTGGGTTTTGGGGGGATTCGCGATTTCATCGACCGAAGCCGGTGTGACCACGTCGATGAGTTGCTCCTCTTCGAATTCGATGAGACTCTCATCGTACTCCGGCACTAACAACAGGTACGGAACGATAACCGGTTCGGCCGCCGTTTTAATATGCGCCAGCTCCTGACGATGGTCCCGGAGCGCCGTTTTATCGAGAATACAGACGTCAAAATCGATCGCTCCTAGATCGTCGTCGAATGGAACGTACTCCAGGAATTCATGGGCGTCTATCCAGTCGCCAAGCCGCTTCGTTGAAGACTTACGTTTGTTTAAAGAGGTAATTGTTTTTAACTCTGACTAAAGCAGAAACATTAATAGATTAGAAAGGGAGGATAAATATGTCTTTGATATTTGAACATAAAACGAAGAAATGCATATAGAATCACTAAAGAGAAAGAGGGTAGACGGCATGACGTATTAGAGTTCCAGGTGGAGCAGTAAGAAGCTAAATATTTAAAGATTTATTCAATCAAAATAGCTGATGAGTACTTAGATGGTACGATTCACATCAACAAGACAAAATGTTTTGAAGGCCCTGGACACCATTTGAAATGATGGATTAAATTAATCAGAAAAATAAAACCGATAATTAAAGGTCTTGAGCTTGACTATGGAGTAGACATAGATGATCCAGAAGGTGGTATTGCTGCTGTACGAGAAATGTTTCTGCCTGTATTGGGAATAAAGATGCAGATTTGCAAATTATAATACTACTGATTTGGCAAGAAAAATAGAAAAGGCAATATTTCCAAATGATTATCATGTTAAGATTGCCTGACAATCAGTAATGTCCAAATGACTGCATTAAAGCCCATATGCAAGACTTTGGATCTTGAGGGATGGCAGAACCTCAATATGACTATCAACGTTGTATAGGATGTGAAAGTTGCCTTAAAAACTGTAAGAAGAGTAACAGTGCACTTTTCAATGCATAACTACAAAGTAAAAAAAGACTAGTCTTCTAGATGATTGGATGTGGTGAATGTGTTGTGAAATGTCCTACAGGTGCTTGGACTAGAAATCCTGAAGAAGTTATATATAAAGTATTGATAATGGGAAGAACGGGAAAGAGAAATCCAAGGTTAGCTAAGCCATTTTTACAGTGGGTAAATGAAGAGACTATAATTAAAGTTATCACTAATATGTATAAATATATACAAGAAGTTTATCGATCGTTCATTACCAAAGGAACATGTTGGTTATATAGTTGATAGAACTGGGTATCAAGTATTTAAGGAATATGCTTTGGAGGGTGTTGAGTTAAATTCAAGGTAAAAGTAGCAGAGTATATTGATTTTGGTGGATATAAATATGAAAAAAACAGATATTTATGAAAGATATATTTAAAATAAGGTATGATTTAGTATAATCTATTTAAATATTGAAAATTAATCAGGTTATATATAGGACTTTATATATAGGCATTTTTTATATCATCAAAAAGCTATGGGTTTTGATTAATCAAAAACCATACTTTTTATTTTTATTTCTGTATAATTATTTACTGAAAATATGAAAGCTTTTAGACCCTCTTTTAAAAAGACTTTTTTATTATTTTGACAAAAACTTTGATAAAAAAACTTTTTTTAAATTATAAGATTAAAATTTATCTTACAACCAGAACAGGTTTATCTGCGTGGTGAACAACTTTGTTAGAGAACACTATGGACGGTAAATCTTTTCATTGCTGACATACCATGGGTACACATTACTATTACATCACAATTTTCTTCATTATGATTTGATACAATGAGTTGCAGGATCTCCAAAGGACATCCTTGTAAGAGTCTCTACTTCATAGTTATCAAAGTGCTCTTTCGCTTCGCTAGAATTTTATGAATTTCTTCATATTTCTCTCTGTCTTGTGCAACAGCAACTGAAGCATATGACCATGGTAGGGTAAAGTCTGTACATTTAGTAATAAGACCTCTGCATTAAGCCTTTTGCTAAATCCTTAGTCATATCATAAGCTTTAGTTGAATTATCCGAACCATCAATTGGTAATAAAATTTTATCCACCATAAATCCCTCCTTAGAAGATTTATTTATTATTAATCTATACAACAGCAGATGCAAATATACCTAGTAATATCTTTAATTTAAAGTAAGTGGAAATCAAAACAAGTGGAAATTAAGTACAGAGAAAAGCTCAACGTAAGACCGATTGTTTATACGTAAATTGTAAATGCTAAATAAATATAGAATAATATTGTTCAATGATAAAATCAAAAAAATCTTTCCTGTAGTAAAAATAAGAATATATAATAAGAATAGAGAATATAAGAAATTATAGGGTATCTATATTCTATGTATGATAAGGAATGTTATAAACTAATATGGGGAGTGGAATTATGGAAAAAATAAAATTAGATGAATTTAAGAAGTACAAGTTTTTATCAGGGGTAAGGTGCGCACCTAATAGTCAAATAGTTGTTTTGTTGTCCATGTAGCAGACTTAGATGAAAATAAATATCTATCAAATCTGTGGATTTAGAGCTCATGATAATTGTAATTGTTTTCAGCTTACAGCATTTAATAAAGAAAATAATTTCATATGGTTAAATGATAGAAAGAGTATAATGTTTTCAGGTACATACGGGATTCAAAAGAGAAAGAAAATAATGAAAAAGGAGAGGAATTCACCCAGTATTATAAAATAAATATCAATGGTGGAGAAGCAAAAGTATTTTAAAATAAGAAAAAATTACTTAATTCATAAAGCAATTAGATGAAACTACTTTTGTATTTACAGCAAAGAACAATGTAAATAAACCAGAATTCTATAAATTGGACGAAGAGGAAGTAGAAAAGGAACTTGAAAATAAGAAAAAGAAGAAAACACTCATGAAAGTTTCTCATGAGATTCCATTTTGGGGGAATGGTTAGGTGTTATAAATAAGGATAGAAACAAATTATATATTTATGACCTTAAAAATGACTCTATATTGAAGGAATAACTGATAAATATATAGATGTAGCTTCTGTGAAATTAAATAAATAAAGCAAATAGTATTTGTAGCACGAAGAATATAAAAATAAAATGAAACTAAAAAGTGATATATATTTATGATATTGTAAAATAAGAGATTTATAAAGTATCCCCTTATGAAGGTTTTATGTAATGGGTTCTGTAGATTACATATCTGATAATACATTGATATTTACAGGTAAAACGATGGAAAACTTTGGACTAAGAAAACAACAAATTTTATACACTTAATCTAGAAAATAATGAAGCTAAATGCATAACTCAGGAGTTTGACTATATAACATGAATTCTGGTAGTGACTGCAGATAATGGTGGATTAAATGAGGAAAGTTTAATAAAGAGAAACTATACTTTAGTCTAGGATATAATTCTTACATAAATAGTGTAGACTTAGATGGAAAACATTCAAAATTTTTGAATGTATGGTATTATATATAATTATTTGATAGATAGCAACAACAATATACTTTCTACTGGTCTGAGAGATACCAAACTCTAAGAGCTATATAAAATGAAAAATAATAAGGAAGAAACAAATTACTGATTTTAACCAATGGTAAAACAGATAAAAAGTCAGTAAGAAAGCCAGAACATATGACACTAAATACAAAGAGAGGATACATAGATGGATGGAATATGAAAACCTATAAACTTTGATGCAAGAAGTATCCAGCTATATTAACACATGGTGGACCTAAAGTTCATGGAGAGGTTTTTTATCACTTATGCAATACTGGGCAAACGAAGGGTATGTTGTATTCTTTGTATACCCCAGAGGAAGTGATGAAGGTAACCCAGTTTGCGGATATTAGAGGTAAATATGGAAGGATACAAGATTATGGAGACATAATGGAGTTCATATAAAGTATTAGAAGAATATACTTTTATAGATAAAGAAAATGTTGGTGTAACTGGAGGATCATATGGAGGATTGAAACGCTTAAATGGATAGGTTATAGAAATAGGTTTGAAGGGCAGCAGCATCTCAAGAAGATATCAAATTGGATTTCAATGTTCTCTACTACAGATATAGGTTATTATTTGGCAGATGATCAGATAGCAAGTACACCTTGGTCAAATCAAGAAAACGTTAAAACATTCTCCACTAAAGTATGCAGATAAAGTAAAAATACACCAACTCTTTATATCCAGAGGATTATAGATGTTGGTGGTTGAAGGTATGGCAGATGTTTACTTGTGTTAAAATATCATGATGTAGATTCTAGGACGTGGATATTCAAGGGAGAGAATTATGAGAATAGGTGGAAAACCGAACAGAGGGTTAGGAGACTTGAAAGAGATAACTGATTGGTTTGATAAATATTTAAAAATATAATAAGATAAATTATTGATGATAGTGTTGCTACTAAACATAAAACAACTAACTATATTTAGTTAGTTGTTTTTATGCTATTTAATAGCATGAAATAGTTAAATTTTTTATTGATTTAATTTAAGTAGAATTGCTTTTCTTTGAAAAATATACAGCAGTGTCTATTCTTTTTATTAGGATTATAAGACTACTAGATAACTAGATTAATAGTACAATTATACCACCAATGCTGCCATAGGTCTTTGAAAATGGCCAAAAATTATTAACATAATAAGAAAATTCAGTAGATATAAAAATCCATCCAAATGTTGAAAATAAGCGCCTGGATAAACTTCCTTAATCCAATTTAAAGTTAGGAGCAAATTTGTAGATATAAAGACTAAAAACAACTCACCTTAGGTAAGAGTATCTTAGAATATTTCAATAATATCTTTGAAAGATTTGAAATACCTAGGAAACTAAAAAAGTTCTTGCAGCTATAACTTTTCCAAATACAATTGCTATAGGTGAAATAGTGGAAAGTAGCTAAAGCAATAGTAAAAATCATAGCGATTCCTTTAATCTTCCAGTAAGGCCTGTCTTCCCGTTCGTTATAGGCCGATTAATATTACGCATAATAGCTTTAAGTCCGTGGGATGCAGTCCAGATAGTAGCGACTATACTGATTGACAATATAGATGTACTTCTACTAGCAAGTATTTCATTAAGAATATCTATTACCATCTTATAGGTTTCATATGGAAAGTAAATTAAATTACTTAATACTTCATCATTTGTTACAGGGATAAAACTAACTATAGATATTAAAAAAATCAAAAAAGGAAAAAAAAGACAATATGTGAGATAATAAGTTAATTCTGCCCCTACAGCAGTAACTTCATCTCTTTTAAGCCTAAATATATATACTTTTAATAATATATATTTTTAGTAAATTCAAGGTTATACCTCCCAAAAATTCTATTATAATTATACCACAGAAATTCATAAAGACACATTAATTAATAAGAATATAAAAATGTATCATACGTATATATATTATTCTAAAATATTACAATTGATGTATAGACGATTAAACTATATAATAACACTAGAGATTTGGTTAACTAACTATGTATAATAAGGAGGAGAAAGATGTTAGAGGTTAAATCATTGATGAAGACATATAAAGCAGTAGATGCTGTTAAGGCATAACATTTACCCTTGAAAAGGAAATATAGTTTGGGTTATTAGGCCCTAATGGAGCAGGCAAAAGTACTATGATTAAGACTATCGCAGGATTATTAAAAAAAACAACGGGCTTGATAACACAGATGGAAAGTGAAATGATTCTATAGAAGCAAAGAGGAAATTTACATACATACCAGAAATGCCTGAGCTATATGATATGTTGACGGTAAGAGAACATCTAGAGTTCATCGCTAATGCATATGATGTTAAAAATTGGGAAGGAAAAGCAGAAAAATTATTTAAAACAGATGATCTATCTGACAAAAAAGATAAACTAGGCAAAGAACTATCTAAAGGAATGAAGCAAAAGGTATCTATTTGTTGTGGACTGTTGCCAGACCCGCAGTTGTATTTATTTGATGAACCTATGATTGGATTACATCCAAAAGCCATTAAGAGAAACTAAACTAGTATTTGAAGAACTAAAGAATCAAGGTAAAACTGTGTTTATAAGTACACATTTGATAGATAGTATTGAGAATGTATGCTAGAATATTAGTTATGAAAAAAATGGGCAGATCATAGCAGATGGTGATAGAGATCTTTTTAAAAACACAGTTAGGAAGTAATGACAAAAAACTTCTTTAGAAGAAGTTTTCTTAGAGGTGACTAAAGATGACGAATGCAGAAAACGTTGATTAAGAAAGATTTATGGACACTTAAAAATCATATATTAGAAATTAAGAATAATCCAAAGAAGGCTATTATATATATTTTTTATATTCTATGGATTGGTTCAATAATATTACGGAGTATTAATGCCACAAGAAATCAAAAGAAGCGACTATATTTAAGAATACTTAGGACCTGAAATAATAGGAAATGTTTTTATTGGTTTAGTTATAGGATTACTTATATTTAGCTTATAGGAAGGACTAAGGAGTCTGCTACTTTTTTTAATATGGGAGATGTACATCTTTTATTTCCAGCTCCAATAGCCTCTAAAAATATACTATTATATAGAATATGATAAAGAGTACTATAATCCATTCTGGTTTGATATATCTTCATTATGCTAACGTTTATTCCAGTAATAACTAACTTGGCAAATATAAATATAAAAATATATTCCCTTTATGTATTTAGGATTTATTAGTGCTGTAATAGTGATTGAGCCAATGAAATTTTTAATATTTTCTTTAGGAACAAAATATAATATTAAATCTAAACTCAAAAAATAACAATGTTTTCAACAAATTTACTTTTGGGTTGTATGTAACTGGAAATAAATCTCTTATGGTGATTTGGTGAAAGGAGTATTAAAGGCTTTAAAATGGGGCAGGTATAAAAATATATTCCTTTAATAGGATGGAGTAGAACTGATTCTTGATGAACTCATATTTGCAATTTACTTCATATACAATTGTAGCACTAGTATTAGCAATACTTTTAATAGTAGTATTCACAGATACTTTGTATATAGTACCGCAGATGACTACTATGAAGATGTTATTGGATCACAAAAGAAAACAGAAAACAGAAAGAACAAAGGTATGGTAAATCTCAAATACCTAAATTTTTAGTTAGAAAAGATAAAAACATAAAAAGAAAAGGTAAACCAAAAGGAAGTTATGGCTCCACCTGGTGGAAAAAATCAAAGGTCCAATACAAACAACCCACAGCAGAGACTTTAGCTACATATGACTATAATCTTGTTAATAGCAGGTATTTTAGGTGGTATTATAGGGTTAAATCAAGGTTTAGGCGAGAAACAATATTTATTGGAAATGGAATTTTAGCTTATATGATATTCTTATCATCAGCGGTAAATTTTTGCTGACCATGAGCTATCTAAACCATATATTTATCTTATACCAGGGTCTGCTTCTAAGATGATACAGTTGTTTTATTTGTTAGATGTAATCAGAGAATGGCAAATAGAATGTATGGTGTTTATGTAGCTTTAGGAATTAGTTAAATGTACATTGGATAAACATATTAGTTTTAACAGTATTTATTACTAGTTTGATATTTTAAATATAAGTTCAAACTTTTAGTTCGTATGATATTTCCTAATAGAGTTGAACGTAAAATTTTGAGATTGCTATTTTTATTGATACAGTTTATATTTATCATACTACCGGAATTTATTGTAGGAGTCATAAGTTTAGTTATATTTGATAGCATATTATCTTTATTTGTAGGTATTGTAGAGAGTAAACTAATCGAAATAGTTGCTATGTTAATGCTTTTAAACCGTATATTTAAAAATGTAATGGACATAAAATGAGGCATTTAGACAAAGTGTTAACATATTTGGTAGTGTGATACTCTTTTTACAAGAAGGAAAACAACTTAGAAGATAAAAGGGGTAGAACCATGGCTATAAAATGGAAAGAGAAATATAGTACTGATATTGAGGAAATAGATAGACAACATAAAAGGCTTTTGAAATAGGAGATGAAGCTTTATACTATAGCAACTCTTAGAGACGGTCTAGATCACGTGATGATGAAATAATAAGGATACTACAAAAGTTGAAAGATTACACTATATATTGAGACTTTAACTATGAGGAAGAATTGATGGAAAAATACAACTTACTCTGAGTTAGAAGAACATAAACGAATTCATGATAGATTTGTAAAAAAAGCGATTGAATTTGAACATAAGGATATAGACGAAAATCAAGATGATTGCTTTAATATGGATGCTTGCTGATTGCATAACAACATATATTAGGAACAGATTTTAATATAAGACTTTTTCAGTGAAAAAGGCGTAATGAAAGGTAGCAGCTGACTTGAAGCTATGTTGTGAAACTATTAAGAGTTATAAAAGTTTATTATGATGCAAATATAGTAATATTATATATAATAGGATAGAGTGGGTAAAATGTTATAATAGGAGTGTACATACAATTAATATACTAAGGAGGAAACTATGGTTAAGAAGAACGAAATAATAGAAATTGAAATAAATGATGTTGACTTTCCCAATAAAGGAATCGGCAGATATGAAGATAAAAAGGTTATAGTAAAAAGTACAATTAGGGGCAAAAGGTAAAGGCGAGGGTAAAAAGAGAAGGAAGGATAAGATACAAGCGAATTTGGTAGAAGTTGGAAAGAGCTTCTAGAAGGAGAACCAGCATGTAAACACTTTGGTGCTTGTGGAGGCTGCTTGATCAAACATACCATGAACATCAGCTTAAAAATAAAAGAAGAACAAGTAAAGAAGTTATTAGTATAATGCAGATGGGTTCAGGAGAAGCTAGTCCGAGTGAGTTTGAGTATAGAAATAAAATGGAATTGAACATTTGGAGAAATGTTGAAAAGGTGGCCCAGTATCATTAGGAATGCATCAAAAGGGAAATTCTATGAGATAGTTACTGTTGATGGGTATCAAATAGTAGACAAAGACTTTACAGCTGTATTAAGTTATATTAGAGACTTTAGAGAGCAGAATACTACATTCTATCATAGAAAAAGGCATGAAGGTGTACTTAGACATTTAGTAGTTAGGAAAGCAATAAAAAGACAGGGAATTTCTTGTGAATTTGTGATGAACAGCTCTCAGAAGATTTAGATTTAACGGAGTTAACCGAAAGATTAAAGGCGCTAGAATTAGAAGGAGAATTAAAGGGTTTGGAGATATGATTAAATGAGATGTAGCCATACTGTAAAAAGTGATGAAAACTCGTATTTTATATGGCCAAGATTATATTACTGAAGAAATAATGGGACTTAAGTTCAAAATATCGTATTTTCTTATTTTTCAAAGAATTTATTAATAGCAGATAGACTATATTGATAGTTAGAGATTTTGCCGGTGAGACAGAATAAAACTATATTTCATTGATATTGGTGGAACTGGAACTATAGCACAGATTATGGCACCAGTTGCTAAGAAGGTTATAGGAATAGAAATAGTTGAAGAGGCTGTTGAATCAGCTAAAGAGAATGCTAAGATAAACAATTTAGATAACTGTGAGTTTATAGCTGGGGATGTAATGGAGAAGGTAGATGAAGACAGTGTAATCTTAACGAAGAAAACCATGGGCATAA